>JALZUL010000106.1 GCA_023301665.1 Ascidiaceihabitans sp. | reverse complement strand
ACCCTGAATACGGTCACGCGCGCGGGATTGAAACCACAACCGGCCCGCTTGGCCAAGGGATTGCCAACTCCGTGGGCTTTGCCATTGCCGAAGAAATTCAGCGTGCGACGTGGGGCAAAAACATCGTCAACCACTTCACTTACGTGATTGCAGGCGACGGCTGCCTTATGGAAGGCGTCTCTCAGGAAGCCATCGGTTTGGCTGGCATGCAAGAGCTTGGCCACCTGATCGTATTCTGGGACAACAACAACATCACGATCGATGGCACCGTTGATATTGCAGACAAAACCAACCAACCGCAGCGCTTTGCGGCCTCTGGTTGGCACGTGCTTGAAATCGACGGCCATGATCCAAAGGCCATTGATGCAGCAATCATCGCCGCCAAAAAAGACCCACGCCCATCCATGATCGCCTGCAAAACCCACATCGCATTGGGCCATGCAGCACAGGATACCTCCAAAGGTCATGGCGCACTGACAGATGCCGCCCAAATGGCAGACGCAAAAGCCGCCTACGGTTGGACAACCGGCCCGTTCGAAGTCCCTGCGGACATCAAAAAAGGCTGGGAAGACATGGCCAAACGCGGTCAAACTGCCCACGCTGAATGGCACACACGCTTTGAAAAACTATCCGGCACCAAGCAGACAGAATTCAAACGTCAATACGCAGGTGAAGCCCCGGCGAAACTCGCATCCGTCATCCGTGCCTTCAAAAAACAGACGTCAGAGGATGCGCCAAAAATGGCGACCCGCAAATCGTCTGAGGCTACTTTGAAGGTCATTAACGCGATCATGCCAGAAACCATCGGCGGTTCTGCCGATCTCACCGGCTCTAACAACACCAAAACGGCTGACATGGGCGTGTTCCACCCAACTGACCGCAAAGGCCGTTACGTTTACTACGGCGTGCGCGAACACGGGATGGCGTCCGCAATGAACGGCATGGCGCTGCACGGCGGGGCCAAACCATACGGCGGCACATTCATGTGCTTCACCGACTATGCACGCGGCGCGATGCGCTTGTCCGCGCTGATGGGCGTGCCTGTGACCTACGTCATGACGCACGACAGCATCGGTCTTGGCGAAGATGGTCCAACGCACCAACCGGTTGAACACCTTGCCATGATGCGCGCCACGCCAAACACCAACGTGTTCCGCCCAGCGGACACTGTTGAAACGGCAGAAGCGTGGGAAGTCGCGCTGACATCCACAAGCACACCAAACGTGCTGTGCCTGTCACGTCAAAACCTGCCAACTGTGCGCAAAGACCACAAAACAAAAAACCTGTCCGCCCAAGGCGGCTACGTTCTGGCCGAAGCTGAGAACAAGCGCAAAGCGATCATCATGGCGTCCGGTTCTGAAATCGAAGTCGCGATGGACGCTAAAGCTTTGCTTGAAGCCGAAGGCATCGGCGCACGCGTCGTCTCTATGCCGTGCATGGAGCTTTTCGCGCAACAGGACGAAGCGTACCGCAAACGCGTTCTGCCAGCAGGTCCAGTGCGTGTGGCTGTAGAGGCTGGCGTGCAGCAAGGTTGGGATCAATGGTTGCTGGGCGAGCGTGGCTCGCACAAGAAAGCGGCATTTGTCGGCATGACCGGCTTTGGCGCCTCTGCACCGGCCGAAACGTTGTTCGAAAAGTTCGGGATCACGGCATCCGGAGTAGCCAAAGCAGTCAAAGACCTGCTTTAATTAGTCAACGTCAGGCGGATAGATTTTCCGCCTGACACCACTATGATATGTAAGGTTTTTCGTATGCTACGTTTCAAGCTCGCCCTGCTTGCGTCTCTGGCTTTGACGGCTTGCACGACACCCTCGAGCATTACCAAAGTCCCGGGCGCGATCAGCAAGCGGCCTGCAACAGAGCAAACCCAACCAGTCAGCGTTCAACCCTCTGCGCCGTTGCCACCGCAAGCGGACGCGGATGCCTTTGCCCGCACCTTCCTTGACAGCATCCAAACCCAATCCATTTTGGAGCGGCGTGAATTCTGCGGGTATTTCTTCCGCAATGCGTCTGGCCAAATCGCTGCGACACCGCCGCGTCGCGGCACATTTGCCAGTTGCAGCATGCCCGTCCCGGGGCGCGGCTCAGGTATTTTCGCCTCCTACCACACCCATGGGGCTTACGGTCCGCAATACGACAACGAAGTGCCGTCCACGACAGACCTGCTGTCTGACTTCCAGCTTGGGCTAGACGGCTATCTCTCAACGCCCGGAGGCCGGGTGTGGCGGGTGACCAACGCGACACAAGACACATCGCAGGTCTGCGGGTTGGGCTGCGTGACACGCGATCCCGGTTTTGTGCCGCGCAACGAAGGCAACGTGCGGCAGCGATATACGGTCGCAACGCTCAATCAACGAGGCGGTACCTAAGCGCTGCCATCAAGGAGCTTCCGAACATTTTGGGGGCCGAGCAATTCGTGACAGTCAGCCGCGTAATAAGCCCAACTCCGAGGGCTCTGTATCGCATCGTCCGTCTTAAATAACGGACGCATCCTCATGCCAAGATCAGCTTGAGGATTAATGCGCAATTTTAATACTTTGCGCGCCACTTCGTGCAAAATGGCGATAGGCCACGACATATACCTTTGAACTGTCACGTTATCAGTTTCGAAGAACGCATCATGGAGATAGATCACATCTAACCTCTCATTTGGGTGGACATAAGTATATCCACCATTCCCGCGACCACCAACTGGATGAGCCGTGAAAATCAACCTATTCCTTTCAATATCCTGACTCATTCTACTATACCCAATATCGAGCATTCTTGTAATTTGATCAAATTGATGTCGATCCGAGCGGGACACACCGAACCAACGCTCAATACGATCAATTTCATTTTGATTACGGGCACCACGGGCGTACGCAATGTTCAACTGCGCGGCTCGGCAACAATTCTTAACGTTTTGCACTGCCAGTGCGATTTTACGTCGCTCATTAAAGTCGCAACGCTCGTCTATATCGTTCACCTTCGTCCGCAACCCAGTGTTTGACATGCGCACGTCCCAAATTTCAGTTGCTATGCACGTCTTATAACTCCTTGGCCTGCTCACGACCCACATAACTTGTGCGCCCACATGTGACACGCAGTAGCAGTGTCGGAGAAACTTGGCAGCGGCGATTTGTTGGACAATTCTTGCACGGCTTGCGAAGGATTGATTATTCACAAACCCAAAAGCCGCCTTGAGAACTCTGTACTCAGAGGAATTTGGTTGGCCAGCCGCCACCGCCAAAGCAAACCTAAAATTTTGAAGAACTGCTTGCCTATCCACGTTGAAACCATCGTGATTCAATACTAGCGGAAGGTCTATAATCGCTCGTATCACTCGTGCTAAATGACAATATTTGGCCGTTCCATCCAGGCTTGCCAATTCGACCCATCTAAGTCGATTTTGAAAGATCGCTTCGATAATTTGCGATCTTGCAAATTTATATTCATCCTCAAACAAAGTGCCTGCCATTCGAACGTTTTCCCCCACCATTTGTGACCCTATTACCGAATAGACGGTGGGACCCCGTTTCAGGTTCAAACACTTTTCAAATCTTGCCCGACTCGCATCTTGACGCAAAATGTTGGCGCAACCAGTTAGCGCTAAAGCTGATATGGCCCAATGTTAACGCCAACCGTTACCGTTAACATGCTGATTTAAATGGGTATTGCCCTTTGAGCCACAGGGGACTCCGCCTATACCACCCGCAACGCAAGCAAAGGGTGCACGTCATGACAGTCACGATTGGAATTAACGGTTTCGGGCGTATCGGACGCTGCACGTTAGCACATATCACAGAGGCCGCACGCAACGACGTGCAAGTCGTGCGCATCAATGCAACGGGCCCGATTGAGACAAACGCGCACCTGCTTAAGTACGACAGCATCCACGGCCGCTTCGGCAGTCCTGTGACCGTCAAAGACCA
>JALZUL010000105.1 GCA_023301665.1 Ascidiaceihabitans sp. | reverse complement strand
TTTGGACCGCGCCGCGACCCTAAAACAGGTGGTCGCCGCATGCACCGAGGCGTCGATTTCGCCGCTCCAAGTGGTACGCCACTCTATGCAACGGCGGACGGTGTTGTGACTCACTCCGGTTGGTCCTCAGGATATGGACGTCTTGTCAAAATTCAACACGAGTTCGGTATCGAAACTCGGTATGCCCACCTAAGCAAGTTACGCGTAAAAGTTGGACAAAGGGTCTCGCGCGGGGATCGTATCGGTGATATGGGTGCATCTGGACGTGTGACAGGCGTTCACTTGCACTATGAAGTTCGTGTAGGTGGTGAAGCTGTTAACCCAATGATCTATATCAAGGCTGCAAACGATGTTTTCTAAAAGCAAAATCAACGACCCTGCCCCGACTGAAAATACGGCGGCTAAACCAGCGGCGGCTCCTGCAGCCCCAGCGGCAGCGACCGCTCCTGCACCCAAGCCCGCTCAAAACGAGTTTAAGGCAAGCGCTCCTAAAGCGAAGCCACCTGCCTCTGTTTTGTCTACGGACTTGCACGTCACTGGTAACATGAAGACAACTGGTGACATCCAAGTTGAAGGCACTGTTGAAGGCGACATCCGCGCCCACTTGCTGACAATCGGTGAAACCGCAACAATCAAAGGCGAAGTGATCGCTGATGACGTTGTGATCAACGGCCGTATCGTTGGCCGTGTACGCGGCCTAAAGGTCCGCCTGACATCAACGGCACGTGTTGAGGGTGACATCATCCACAAGACAATCGCGATTGAATCTGGTGCCCACTTCGAAGGGTCTGTTCAACGTCAGGATGATCCATTGAACGCAGGCAAAAAGGCTGCTGCGCCTGCGCCTAAACCAGCTGGTTAAGACCAACGGTTCAGAATTAGAAAAGGCGTCGCAAGAAATTGCGACGCCTTTTTTGTTTTCCATCTCAACTGATCGAAAGCATGAAAAAGATGCGTCACCGGCGCACCTAAATTGCTCAGTCGATCGCGGTGACCTTTTTCATCATGTCAGGAAGACCAACAATAGAACCGTTTGGTCCCGCCCCCAACTTGATAGCATCCAGAACATCCAGACCTTCTGTCACAGTTCCAACAACAGTGTACTGACCGTTCAAGAAATGACCTGGTTCAAACATAATGAAGAACTGGCTGTTCGCGCTGTTTGGGCTTTGTGAACGCGCCATCCCGACAACACCGCGATCAAACGGCAGTTCAGAGAACTCAGCTGGCAAATTCGGCTGATCAGAGCCGCCACGGCCCGCTTGGCTTAGGTTTGATGGATCTTTCCCAAATTGGACATCTCCGGTTTGCGCCATGAAGCCATCGATAACACGGTGGAAAACCACACCATCGTAAGAGCCGCTTGAAGCCAATCCAGAAATACGCTCGACATGCTCAGGGGCTACATCTTCAAACAAGTCGATGGTGATGGTGCCATTTGCACCCTCCCCTTCAACTTCGATCTCAAGACCACTGGCAAACGCGGGTGAAGCCATCAGTGCTAGAAATGCTGCTGCTTTAAACATCTGCAGCCACCTTAACGCTGATCATGCGATCTGGTTCCGCAGGCGGCTCGCCGCGGTTCAATTCGTCAACCAGCTTCATGCCTTCGATCACTTGGCCGTAAACGGTGTATTGGCCGTTCAGGAAGTTGTTCTCGGAGAAGTTAATGAAAAATTGGCTGTTCGCGCTGTTTGGGTTTGCGGAACGTGCTGCACCCAAAGATCCGCGTGCGTGCGGTACTTTAGAAAATTCAGCAGGCAGATCTGGCAAAGAAGAACCACCTGTGCCAGCGGCACGTAGGTTAAAGTTGTCTTCCATATCGCCATTCGCAACATCGCCAGTTTGCGCCATGAAGCCATCGATCACACGGTGGAATGCAACATTGTCGTATTCGCCGCCACGTGCCAATTCTTTCATACGTGCCACGTGCAAAGGAGCAACGTCAGGCAACAATTCAATAGTGACAGTGCCACCTTTCAGTTCCATCAGGATCGTGTTTTCCGGATCTTTAATTTCGGCCATCTTGGCTCTCCTCAAATCTTAAAGTCCCAAGATACCTAAAACGATCAAAGCAGATTGCCAAGCCGATGCGCGACTCTCGCGTTGACCTTATGGTGATTTAAGGCGAAACAACGCCCATATTTCACAGGTAAGTTAAGGATGACGCACATGGGTTGGAAATCTCTGGACGATATGGATCTACAGGGCAAACGCGTTTTGGTGCGTGTGGACATCAACGTCCCCGTCGAAAACGGTCAAGTGAGCGATGCGACACGCATCGAACGCATCGCACCAACCGTCGCCGACATCCTTGCCAAAGGTGGCCAGCCCATTCTTTTGGCCCACTTCGGTCGCCCAAAAGGCAAAGTCGTACCTGAGATGTCCTTGAAAGTGTGCCTATCCGCGCTTGAGCAAACATTCGGCCAAGGCGTTACATTGCTAGAAACCTTGGAAGACGCCGAAAGCGGCGATCTACCGGCTGGCATTATATTGCTCGAAAATATCCGCTTCCATGCGGGTGAAGAAGCCAACGATGCAGGCTTTGCAGCACGGATTGCCGCCCTTGGTGATGTGTTCTGCAACGATGCCTTCTCAGCCGCACACCGCGCACATGCAAGCACAACGACGCTTGCTAAGATCCTTCCAAGCTGCGCAGGCCGCTTGATGCAAGCCGAACTCACCGCGCTTGAGGCCGCCCTATCCACACCCAAACGCCCTGTTGGTGCAGTTGTTGGCGGCGCTAAGGTTTCAACAAAGATTGATCTATTGCTGAACCTTGTGGGCAAGCTTGATCTGTTGGTGATTGGCGGCGGCATGGCCAACACATTCCTCGGGGCGATGGGTGCCTCTCTTGGGAGCTCCCTTCAAGAACCTGATCTGCATGACACCGCACGCGACATCCTCGAGCAAGCCAAATCAACAGGATGCAAAGTCGTCCTGCCTGTAGATGGCCGCGTCTCACGCGCCTTTGCCGCTGGTGCCCCTTACGAATTGATCGAACTTAACGCGGACACCGTACTGGCGGACGATCAAATGATCCTCGATGCCGGTGACGCGGCAGCAGATGCAATCGTGTCTGAATTCAAATCTCTCAAAACATTGATCTGGAATGGCCCACTTGGTGCCTTTGAAATCGAACCATTCGACAAAGCCACAATGGCAGCGGCCAAGGCCGCAGCAGAGCTTACCAAATCCGGTGATCTGATTACGGTTGCCGGTGGTGGCGATACCGTTGCTGCGTTGAACCTAGCGGGCGCTGCCGATCAGTTCACCTATATCTCGACAGCGGGTGGTGCGTTCTTGGAATGGATGGAAGGCAAAGAGTTGCCGGGCGTCGCAGCCCTTCAGGGATAAAATCGCACCAATCTGTTGGTTTTGCGAAATAAAGGGATTCACTTAGCGAATCACCTATGGCATAGTCTGCGGACCCACCCGTTAAGAGGTGGGTCTAAAATATCGGCTCTACAGAGATCGATCGAGGCAGACAAATGACCAGTTTCGCACGCCCAGCCTTGGGCACGCTTATCTTCTTTGCAGTGGCATTCGCCCTTTGCATCTATTTTACCTTTGCTGCCGTTCAAGGCGACTATGGGTTGTTCCGCCGTGTCGAAATCACAGCCGAAACCGAAGAATTGCAACGCCAGCTTACCAAAGTTCAAGGTGATGTCGCAGTGTTGGAAAACCTCACCACGCGCCTTTCTGATGACTATCTGGATTTGGATTTACTAGACGAACAAGCGCGCTCGGTCTTGGGTATGGCACGCGCCGACGAGATCGTTGTTCGTTAAAACACGCCAAAGCTACCACCCAAACTCCAAAAATATCACATAAAAACAAAGCCATAAAAAGATGCATACGTGTTATCCACATTGGCACTCGCATCGCGCGCAAAAAACCTGTAAGAGATAGTTTAACGCTAAACTATCTCGAAAAGGACACCGTATGGCCGCGCGCAAATCGACAAAAAAATCTGCCGAGCATCCCAATGTCTCTGCGGACGAGTTGAAAGCCTTCTATAAAGATATGCTTTTGATCCGTCGCTTCGAAGAAAAAGCCGGACAGCTTTACGGCATGGGTCTAATCGGCGGCTTCTGCCACCTTTACATCGGTCAAGAGGCGGTTGTTGTCGGCTTGGAAGCTGCAGCCGAAGAAGGTGACAAGCGCGTCACATCTTACCGTGACCACGGCCACATGTTGGCATGCGGCATGGACGCAAACGGGGTGATGGCTGAATTGACCGGACGCGAGGGTGGCTATTCCAAAGGGAAAGGCGGCTCTATGCACATGTTCTCTAAGGAAAAACACTTCTACGGCGGTCACGGCATTGTTGCCGCACAGGTCCCACTAGGTGCCGGCCTTGCTTTCGCTGATAAGTATCAAGACAACGGTCGCGTGACATTCACCTACTTCGGTGACGGCGCTGCGAACCAAGGTCAGGTTTACGAAACATTCAACATGGCAACTCTTTGGGATCTCCCATGTGTGTTCGTCATCGAGAACAACCAATACGCGATGGGCACATCCCAACAGCGTTCAACATCATCTGCCGAAATCTATGAGCGCGGCAAATCCTTTGGCATTCCTGGCCAAGCGGTTGATGGTATGGATGTTCTTGCTGTGAAAGAAGCTGGTGAAACAGCTGTGGCGCACTGCCGCTCAGGCAAAGGCCCCTACATCCTTGAAATCAAAACATATCGCTACCGCGGACACTCCATGTCTGACCCGGCGAAATACCGGACCCGTGAAGAGGTCCAGAAAATGCGCGATGAGCGTGATCCAATCGAACAAGTGCGCGAGCTATTGCTCACAGGCAACCACGCGACCGAAGACGATTTGAAAGCCATCGACAAAGACATCAAAGCGGTTGTGAATGCCTCCGCAGAATTTGCAAAAACAAGCCCGGAACCAGCTCTTGAAGAGCTGTGGACCGATATCTACGCGTAATAGGAGAGATTGAAATGGCTACCGAAATTCTAATGCCCGCCCTCTCCCCTACAATGGAAGAAGGCACTTTGGCCAAATGGTTGGTTAAAGAAGGTGACGAAGTAAAATCCGGCGACATCATGGCCGAGATCGAAACAGACAAAGCAACGATGGAATTCGAAGCTGTGGATGAAGGGATCATTGGCAAGATTTTGATCGCTGAAGGCACCGAAGGCGTGAAAGTGAACACCGCCATCGCTGTATTGATCGAAGACGGCGAAAGCGCCGACGACATCGCAGCCCCTGTTGAGGCCGCGGCTCCGACAGAAGCACCAGCTTCTGCTGCACCTGTGGCCGATGCCCCTGCTGCACCAATTGTGGACACCTCTCCTGATTGGCCAGAAGGCACGCCAATGAAACAACAAACCGTGCGTGAAGCATTGCGTGACGGTATGTCTGAAGAAATGCGCCGCGACGACGCAGTTCTGTTGATGGGCGAAGAAGTTGCCGAATACCAAGGCGCTTATAAAATCAGCCAAGGGATGCTTGATGAA
>JALZUL010000104.1 GCA_023301665.1 Ascidiaceihabitans sp. | reverse complement strand
GTCTACGGAGACTGTTTGCGCCAGTGGCGCGGGGACAATTGTTGAAATCGCCCAGTGCAGCTTGGCAATAAAAATTGTGCTGGTACACGTTTGTGGATTGCCTTGGCACAGCACGTTGATAGGTCTGGAGTATGCAGTCAAAGTTTATGACATATCCAGCCCATGCGCGCGCTGTCGCGACCCTTGGTCTTCCGCTTGTCGGGGGGCATTTGGCGCAGTTTTCTATTGGGATCACCGATACCATCATGTTGGGGTGGTACGGGGTTGATGCATTGGCTGCGGTCACATTGGCGTCTAGCTATTTCTTTGCGTTGTTCTTGCTTGGGGCAGGGTTTGCATTTGCAGTGATGCCGATGGTGGCTGGATTTGCCGCTGAGGAAGACGAGGTCAGCATTCGCCGTGCCACGCGCATGGGGCTGTGGTTGTCGATCGCTTTTGCGGTCGCGGTGATGCCATTGATGATCTGGTCCGAAGCTGTGTTGTTGTTGTTGTGGCAAGACCCGAGTGTTGCGGCGGATGCCCAGAGTTATTTGCGTATCGCAGGTTTTGGTATGTTTCCGTTTTTGATTGCGATGGTGCTCAAGAGCTATTTGGCTGCTTTGGAAAAGACCCAAGTGGTGTTTTGGATCACGGTCATTTCGATGTTTTTTAACGCTTTCGCCAACTACCTGTTGATTTTCGGCAATTGGGGTTTGCCTGAATTGGGCTTGCGCGGGGCGGCGATTGCCTCGGTGAGTACGCAAGCTATCTCGATGGTCGGTATGATCGTTTACGCGCTCATTGTTTTGCCAGAACACAAGCTGTTTGCCCGCTTTTGGAAACCAGATTGGGAGATGTTCAACCGTGTTTTCCGTCTTGGCGTGCCGATTGGTTTAACGGGGCTGTCTGAGACGGGCTTGTTCGCCGCGACGGCGCTCATGATGGGCACCTTGGGGAAAATTCCGCTGGCGGCACATGGGATTGCGCTGCAGTGTGCGGGGCTGACGTTTATGTTGCATCTTGGGATCAGCAATGCGGCGACCATTCGGGCAGGCAATGCCTATGCGCGCGGGGATCGCGAACATTTGGAGCGCGGCGCGCGTGTGGTCTTTGCCATGTCATTGGTTGCCGCTTTGCTGGCGATCGTCGGCTTTTTGCTATGGCCGGAGCCACTGATCCTCGCCTTTTTGGAAGAGGCGGAACCTGCGCGCGACGAGATCGTGGCCATCGGCGTCGTTTTGTTGGCTTTGGCGGCGCTTTTTCAATTGGTCGACGGTGCGCAGATCATTGCGCTGGGCCTTTTGCGCGGGGCGCAAGATGCGACTGTGCCTATGTGGGCGGCGGCTGTGAGCTATTGGGTGATTGGTGCGCCAAGTGCCTATGTGTTTGGGATTTTGCTGGGCTACGGCGGCGCTGGTGTCTGGATGGGGCTGGTGCTGGGCCTCGCCTGCGCTGCGGGCTCACTTAGCTGGCGGTTCTGGCGTGTCATTGTCGCAAAGGTCGGCGCGTAAACGCGTGCTTCAAACGCGTTAGCCTTTCATCAAGCGATCGGCTTTTTTGCGCACTAAGGTGCTGCGCAGATCGTGCATGGCGAGCAATAGATCATCGGTAACCGCATCTAGTTGTTCAGGCGTTGCTTTGGATTGCACCCACTGAGTGGTGAGGTTCATGTAATCCACTGCGCGGTGGATATCGTCGATATCGCGGTGTGCTAGGACGGCCGCACGCTCGGCCATCCATGTTTGTATGCGGGCTATGTCTGCCTCGGAGAGTTCACGTTCGCCGTGGGGTTTGATTTCCCCTTTGCGAATGTTGACGATGGCGATTTGGTCCATTTCGATCCGCCGCTGGCGGTTTTCCGTATCAACACGAAAAACGGCCGCACCGTTTTCACGAATTCGGAAAAAATAGTCGGGTAACTCGCCGGCCATGCTCTGTCCTTTTTAGTTCAACGCTGCACAGAAACTAATAATACGTGTGCAGGCCTCTTTGAGGGCCTCGTCGGAGGTAGCGTAGCTTACTCTGAAGTTTGGCGAAAGGCCGAAAGCCGCACCAAAAACAACCGCAACGCCAGTTTCATCCAGCAAGGCAGAAGCAAAGGTTTCGTCGTCTACAATTTTGACCCCTTTGGCGGATGTTTTGCCGATGGTTCCAGCGATCGATGGGTAGACGTAAAACGCACCGTCTGGGACTGGGCAAGAGATGCCTTGGGCCTCGTTTAACATTTTGACGACCAGATCACGGCGGCGCACAAAAACGGCGTTGTTGTCTTGGATGAAATCATGTGGGCCATTTAGGGCCTCGACGGCAGCAAATTGGCTGATTGAGCAAGGGTTTGATGTGCTTTGCGATTGTACTTTGCGCATGGCCGCGATCAGCTCTATAGGGCCTGCCGCGTAGCCAATGCGCCAGCCGGTCATGGCATAGGCTTTGGAGACCCCGTTTACGGTCAGCGTGCGCTCATAAAGCTGTGGTTCAACTTGGGCCGGTGTGCAGAACTTAAAGTCGCCGTAAGCGAGGTGCTCATACATATCATCTGTCATGACCCAAACATGTGGGTGGCGCATTAAGACATCCGTGAGCGCCTTTAGTTCGTCCCATGTGTAGCCCGCACCTGTTGGGTTGGAGGGGGAGTTGAACAACAGCCATTTGGTATTTGGCGTGATGGCCGCTTCGAGCTGGTCGGCGGTGAGTTTGAAACCGGTTTGCAATGAGGCCTGTGCGATGACAGGTGTGCCCCCAGCAAGCAGCACCATGTCAGGGTAGCTGACCCAGTAGGGGGCAGGGATGATTACCTCGTCCCCCTCATTCAGGGTTGCCATGAGTGCGTTATAGAGCACTTGTTTGCCGCCAGAGCTGACGGACACTTGCGCAGGGGTATAATCCAAGCCGTTGTCACGTTTGAATTTGGCACAAATCGCTTGTTTCAGCTCTGGGATACCGTCGACTGCTGTGTACTTTGTTTTGCCCGCTGCAATGGCTGCAATACCCGCATCTTTGATGTGTTGCGGGGTGTCAAAGTCTGGCTCACCTGCGCCAAGGCCAATCACGTCATGACCCGCCGCTTTCATTTCAGCGGCTTTGTTGGTGACGGCAATTGTTGGTGACGGTTTGACGCGATCGAGGGTATCGGAGAGCAGTTTCATTGTGATCTCGGTTCCATAGGTTTACATAAGGTATCAATAGGCAGGCGTACCTTGCCGTTCAAGGCAGATTGACGGGTTCGCGCCCGATTAAGGGAATCAAAATGACGAACCAACAAGATGACGCTTCAGATTGGTACAGCCCAGAGGCTGCGACCTTTGGCGATCGTGTCGCGGCTGCGCGTGAGCAAGCAGGGTTGACGCAAAAAGAGTTGGCGCGCCGCCTTGGTATTCGCACGTCTACAGTGCGCAATTGGGAAAACGACCTGTCTGAACCTCGTGCCAACCGTTTGTCTATGATGGCTGGGATGCTGAATGTTTCGATGATGTGGTTGATCAACGGTCAGGGAGAGGGCATGGATTCCCCACCTGATGTTGGCGAAGTGACCCCAGATATGCGTGTGATTTTGACAGAGTTGCGCGAAATGCGGGCTGATATGGCGGCGCGCGCGGAACAAATGGGGCGTTTGGAAAAACGGTTACGGCAAGTGATGTTGGAGAGTGGCGAATGAGCGAATTACCTGAACACCGGATTAAACGGTTGGCCATGCGCTCAATGCGTCGTGGAATAAAAGAGATGGATATTATTCTATCGGCTTACGCGACCGAAAATCTGCATGTGATGGATGAGGCGACGATCACACTTTATGATGAGTTGCTTAACGAGAATGATCAGGATCTTTACCAATGGGTCACAGGGCAGGTGGCAGCACCGGCTCAGTTTGCGCCATTGATAGCGGAAATTTCTATGCAAATGCAGGGTGCTGAGGCTTAATTTGTCTGTTTTAACCTATTATTCGTGAATCTGACGCAGTTTGCTTTCAAAGAGCAGATCGAGTCGGAGAATGAGTATGAGTATCCAAGACCCCATGGCCCGCGCCATGAACATACCCGCAGATAACGGGTTCATGGTTGGCTATCTGGAGGCGCTGTCGCTGGTTGAGCGATTGCACCGACTGTTGCTGGACGTGATCAAAGATGAATTTGAGCGTGTTGGCGTGTTAGAAATTAACGCGGTTCAGGCGATGTTATTGTTCAACATCGGCGATAATGAAGTCACTGCTGGCGAGCTGAAAAGCCGTGGTTACTATCAAGGTAGTAATGTCAGCTATAACCTCAAAAAATTGGTCGAGATGGGCTATATGCATCATCAACGCTGCGAGATTGATCGCCGTTCGGTTCGGGTGAAGCTGACAGAGCAGGGGCGCAAGGTGCGCAATGTGGTCACTGAGCTGTTTGAGCGCCACGCGGACGGCCTACAAAGTCGCGGTGTGCTTGGGCACGAAGGGCTCGAAGATATCACATCGTCTTTGAAACGGGTTGAGCGCTATTGGACCGATCAAATTCGCTACATTTATTGATAGCGAGGCTTGTTACCGCGCGGAGAGTTGCAAAACTTTGACCTCGCGCAACAGTTTGCGTGTCATCGCATCGGCGTAACCGCTGAACCCCAGCGAGGTTTCCACAAACGCATCTTTGCCAAAGATGACGTGGGCTTTAAAATATGCGGAGAGTTGGGATGCATCGGTTTCACGGGGGTTGCCGGAAACGGCTTGGTTTGAGCCGACGACCAGTGCATTGATCGTAACATCTTGAGCTTTTAGGGTTGGTTTTACATCCCGCGGATGAGGGCCCAAATTGGATTCACCATCTCCGGAAATGTCGAGCGTTTTGGTCCAACATTTGGTCTGCTGCAAAAGCGCGACACCGAAATTCATCGCATGGCCTAGCGCTGTTCCGGGACTGACATCACGGCGCTGAGTCTTACGCAGGGTCAGTATCAATTGATCGATATGTTCTGATTTTGAGAGTGTTGTCCAAGGTACCACGATAAATTGGTTGTTGGGGCCGCTCCATTCGTAGACTGCGAGCATAATTGGTGCCTGAGGTTGTGCAAGCAGCGCTGATCGCACGGATGGGGTCGCAATCGCCTGTGCAAGCCCATCCAGTTGCAAACGATATTCGCGGGCATCAATCGACCCTGACACATCAAGGCCAAGCGCTAAGGCTTGCCGACATTGACTGGGTTGGCTTTGTGCCTGAGCGGTGTTTGCCAAAAGCATCGCAAGACCGATGATGGCACCAAACTTCATCCGGCGTCTTTCTTGTTGGTGTTCTCAAAGGGCAAGGCCCCAATGAATTTTGGTGAAAGTTCGCGTTCCAATTTCCGCCGCATGGCGCGCTCGTAGTCTTCGAAGCCTTGTGCGATTTCAATAAAAGCGCCGGGGCCGCGAATGACCTCATTTTGATAAAAAGGGATCAATTGGGTTTCGGCTTCGAAATCGGCGGCGTTCACAACCAATCCGTTCACGGTGATCCCGTCAAAGGGGAAGGCGTTATAGGCGGATGATGGTGGGAAACCTTCATTGTTTTGGCCATCACCTGCCATGTCTAATGTCTGGTATAAGCAAGAGGGCGCGCGTTTGAACATTTTCGCGCCAAATCCCAGCGCATACCCCATAGCTGTGGGGAAATCGTTATGGCTGCGCGTGCTGGCCGCTACGGTTTCGGCGGCGCTGAGTAGATTTGCAGGTGATTGAATAAGGGTCCAGTCTAGTAAAATCTCTTGATTATAGCGACCTGACCATTCGTAAATCGCAAGCGCTACTGGTGTCTCACTTGCAAAGAACGCGGCGGTGACTTCGGGTGCTGTAAGTGCTGCAACCAGTCCACCACGTTGAAGTTGGTCTTCGGTTTTGTCGACAGAACTTGAGACATCGATCGCGAGGAGGAGCGCAAGACGGCATTCGGCTGCGTTGACCGGATGAGCGGCAAGGCCCATCAAGCTCATCAAGGCAACTGCGCTTAAACGCCGGTTTGACATGATTGCAATCCCCTCCTGTTTTTGTCCCGATGGGTGTTTGGGTTTAGATCTTTGGTCAAGGGTCGGCGGCTGGGCGAGTAGGGTTCTGACCGCTGTCGAAATAGGTGAAACACGAGAGCCACAGTCAAAACAGCGGCTCTCGACCTTAAAATCATCCAAGCCGTTTACCAGGTGCCCGTGTTTTCCATGCTTGCCCATGGCTCTGCCGGTGCCAAGCTTTCGCCGGCTTGCAGCAGTTCGATCGACACATTGTCTGGCGTTCGAATAAACGCCATGTGCCCGTCCCGAGGGGGGCGGTTGATGGTGACACCATTGTCCATCAATGTTTGACAGGTCTGGTAAATGTCATCGACAGCATAGGCGAGATGCCCAAAATGGCGGCTGTCAGAGGGCAGGCCGTCGTCGCCGTCCCAGTTATAGGTTAATTCAACAGGACAATCTTCGTCACCAGGGGCGGCCATAAAAACCAAGGTGAACCGGCCACCTTCATGATCGGTACGTCTGGTTTCTGTCATGCCAAGCAGTTTGAAAAAGGCCATCGTTTTTTCAAGATCGGCGACGCGGATCATCGTGTGCAGATATTTGAGGGGCATAATACTTATCCTTTGCAATGCTTGCGATAAGACTAGCATGAGCTGGCTGGGATGCCAGCGACCATTCAGAATTTTGACTGGATCCCCAAGGATACTGTAAATTCATCTGTTTCATAGCGGCTAATGTTTGAGCTGCGCTGTCCGGTTCGAACCTGCATAGAGGGAACAAATCCCGCAAAGTCCAATTCGTTGAATACCATGGTGACATCCCCGTAGATCGAGGTGTCTGTTCGCCCGCCTGCCACCGGCGTGGTTGTGCTGAACGTGCTATAGTGTGTGTAGCCCAACGATAGGCCTGCGCTCACTTTGAGAGGGCCTATTTGCTTGCCAAACGCGTAATTGATGTTTGCGACCGCGGATTGGTTCGCAATATTGCGTCCACCGCTAGACACGTCTTGAAGGCTGACACCAAAGCTCAAATGATCGCCATTCTTGAGCTTGCGTTGCAAGGTGGCTGCCAGTTGCGTGCGGGTTTGATCGTTGCTGGTACTGGTCTCATACCAACGTTGTTCAAGGTCTGCGCGCAGGGTCAAACGGTTTTGTTTGTTAAGGCGAAAGCTAGGGCTGAACCCGATTTTCCCCAAAGTGTAACTTTTCTCGCCGCCTGACCACGTTTGACCAATGTTCCCGCTGATCGAAGCTATTTTGCCCGGTTTTCCCAATGAGAAATCGTGGCGCAGGCCAAAATCCGCGTAGGTGCTTGAAAAATCGGAGTTTCCTAACCCTGAAGCAAAAGGATCGCTGGCCAATAGTTCACGTGCTTCAGAGGAAAGTGCCACCTGTCGGGTGAAAATGCGGGCATTGAGCTGTGTGCGTGAGGTTTGATCTTGGCGCAAGTTGTACTTTAGCCTTAAGTCGACAGTTCCGATTGTGCCAGACAGCGCGCGGCTTGCGGCACCAATAAATCCAAACTGTGGTACGCCATTGACCAAGTTATCGATAGAATCCGTGCCGTTGTTCACATTGTCGGATGGAGAGGCGGACACGCGAAGATTAAAGTGAAAAGGGTTGGCTGCCCGCGCTTTTGCAAAATCACGGGCCAGCACCCGCTCACTGTTTTCGTTTGGCGCATGAAACGCGGCACGTCTCAACCAGATTTGTGCTGAAGTGTAGCGTTTTTGTTGGAAAGCCAATTGCCCAGCGTTGCGCGCTGCTGCAAAGGCGTTTTCTTTGCCGTCACTGTATTTATAGCTGAGGCGGGCGGCTGCTCGCGCGAGTTCAGGGTTCTTTAAGCGCGCATGTGCCGCGGTCAAAAGACCGTATGCATATGGGTCTTTGGCATCGGCTTGCAAAAGACCCATCGCCAATTGGCGTGCAACTTCGAATTCTCCCTGCTTTAGAGCGCTTGTCGCGATCACGCGGGTGTCAGAGAGGCTAAGCTCTAGGCTTTTTGTGGCAGGGGGTGCTTTCGGATCGGGCTCATCGGCTTGGCTCTTTTGAAAAGACGCGCTTTGCGCAAAGGCAATAGGGCCGAAAACGGCCCCTGCACAAAGCGCAAATAGTGTTTTTCTTAAAATCTTACGTGGCATTATGGCCGCCTTAAACGCGTTTAAGGAAGCGCGTTCACGCAGATTGGGTCCGTGTCGCCAGCTTGGCAAATATCAAGAACAAAAACGCCGTATTCGACTTCGCTGGTCAGTGTGTCTTCAAAATCGCCGTTCAAGAAGGTTCCCCCAGCGAGGCTCTCACCTTGCTCCCCAGCAATAATACCGGCAAATTGGCCGACGTTTGTACCGGTTTCACCTTCAATTTCTAGATCGCCAGAAAAGGTACCGTCTTCGGCTAAGGTGCCTTCGACAAGAACAAGATCTGCAAGACCAAGGAAACCGGGCACGTCATTGGTGCCAGTAAAGTCTGAACTAAAGACACCTGTGCGGTCATAGATTTCGCCTTCGACCGACAGATCGTTGAGATCAACGTTTACAAAAACCAGTCCTCTGACATAGGCGCTTTGAATTGGAACATTAACGTCTTCATCTAGATTGCCATCAATCGGCAAAAGGTTGGTATTGGGCCCAACATTGTTAAGACCAGCCGCGTAGGTTCCGTGGTAGGTGACGTCGAAGCGATCCTCGGACGTGGTAGGGGCAATGTAATCGCCATTGCGCTCAAAGAAGGCACCAGAGAAAAAGCGATTAAATTGACCGCCGGTGATGACCACACCAGCTTGAAGACCTTCGCGACTGGCAACAAATGCCGTGCTGTGGCGCCCTAACGCATCATTTTGATTGGTAAAGGTCGAATACCCCTCAACATAGGCTTCGTAGGTTGTGCCAGCTGAGGTCAGAATTGTTTGTTGCCCTTCGGAGACAAAAGCATAGCTGTTGTTGAATGCAGTGCCATCTTGGGACAGGCCAGTTACGACGAGGGTCTGATTGTCGGCGTCAAATACAATACTGTCTAAATCGCCAGCGATGTTTTCCGGTATGCTCCCACCCGATGGGGTATCGTCAGGTAACGCGGGTGTTGTATCGTCAACAACGGTGAAGGGGTTTCCACCACCGCTACACGCGCCCACAACAAGTGCTAAAGCGCAAACGCTTGTAAATTTCTTCATACTGCCGAACCTCTTTTGGGTTTCGTAATTACTGCCTCTTTGGGGTTAGACTCTGCCTGTCGCTGTAAAAAGTCAACGATCACTTGTTCTTGCCGTACAATTCTAAAGTGAAACCGTGACCAAAAAACGACCATGATATTGCGGTTCAAAATTGAGGAAGCGCTAGATAAGGTGGGGGCTGTTAGATTCTGTGCTTTGGCTTTAGACGCCCTAGCAAAACAGGGGAAGGTCCGCATGAAACAATACCACGCCGCATTGCGCGAGATTTTAGAGCTGGGTGAAGCCAGCACCGATCGCACAGGAACAGGCACGACGTCGCATTTTGGCATGCAGATGCGCTATCCTTTGGCGGATGGGTTTCCCCTCGTTACGACCAAGAAG
>JALZUL010000103.1 GCA_023301665.1 Ascidiaceihabitans sp. | reverse complement strand
GATAACATTGCCCTTGGCTCAAGTGCATGGAGCTCCTTTCGGTATCAGTATTTTAGGGCCAAGAGGTGCCGATCAGCGACTGATCGGTCTTGCAAAGCAGATCATGTTTGAAAGGGGTAGTTCCTGAAGCATGGTTGGCTCGCCCTACAGGATGCCTCAGGTTTTCCTATATAGGTCTGTCGCAATTCGCGTGCATGCCAAACTTAACTCATGAGGCATTGTTGGTGCGGGAAGAGAACTCTGAGGACTAAAAGTGATCATGTATATAGGTTGGACAGAAATTAATCAGCCCAACCTGTCCGGTTTTAGAGGGTCTCTGCGAGTCTGGTAATGATACCAAAAACGGTTAACTCTTGCTCAGGGTTTCGCATTGATTCCAAACTTCAGTGCTGTTTTCCAATTCCAGAACCCAAGACAACGGTATTCCTGTTTCCGTTGCGACACCATGTATCCGAGCCATAATGGCACCGATAAGGATCGAACGGCCAGCGCTGTCGCCGCCTGCCAAGATATTGGTTTCGATGGCGGATCGATAGGTCGTACAATGCTTGAGGATATGAAACATCACTGGTCCGGCAGCTGGCAAGTAGCACGCACGGCCCATCAAGCCGTTCAGGCCCGCGAAAACCACGGGGTCTTGTTCAGGGCTAGCGAGGGCATCCAATAGATCCGCTTTGATCGCCTCGTCCGCAGAGCTGGCTGCGGCCTCCAACGCACCGGGTAAAGGTTCGTCGTTCATGACGCGTGTCATAACATCAGCGAAGACTGCAGTGTATGCAGCTGCAGTGTCATTTACATTGGTCACTTGCATGGCGGCCTTGATTACGTCTTCGAGATTGGGTTGCCCATTATGCCCCACAATTACGGCAGGTAGGCGTGTCAACGCCGGGGTTTGGTTGTCATCAATGCCTGATGGGTCTTGGCCAGCCTCAATGTTTGCAAGCGCCCCTTTTGTCGGCTTGTCCATGAACCCATGGTAGGGGCCACCAGCGCCAAAATGTTCTGAAAACGCGGCTTGATAAGCAGAGACATCAAATGCGCCACCCTTAGCGTTCATTGATTGAATGGTTAAAAGCAACACTTCGCCAATTTGCGTAAACATACCGTTGTGGCGCGCACTGTGAGCGAAAGTTTTCACCTTCTCAAAGTTCTTTGCATCTACGGGAGTAAAAGCGACTTTCCCGTTCTGGCGCTTCACGATGTCGGCAATGATTGTCACGTCGTAGATCCAGTGCAAACCCAGACAAGCCGCATCGGCAATGAGAGCTCCGAGGAGCAGTTCAGCGTTCTTTTTCATGGTTGTTCAATCCTTGTGATGGGTGGTTCTCTGAGAGAAATGCGCATGGTGAGCAGCGTGATAGCAGCGTCGAATGCCGCCGGTTCGGAGGCTGCGCGTGCGGCAAGTTGTGCGCCCTCAAGCAATGACAATGCTGAGGTCGCTTCGAGACTAGGGTTTGTGACGCCACAGATAGAGCCGTCAGAGCGGCCTTTCTCAAAAGCTTCTGTTATCCAGTCAGATACCATTGCGCGGAAACCAATGATCTGGCTCACAACCTCAGGAGCAAGGCTGTCTCGACTGGCAGAAAAAGCGGCGCAAAGGCAAAGCTGTTGGCCATTATCGCTGCCTGCTTTGTATCGTTCGATAAGGGCTGTTAGCTTGGCCCCGCCGGTTGCATAAGATGCATCGATATCCGCGCAGACATCTTTGAAGCTTGAGAGGTATCGCTCCATAAGAGCGAGAGATAACTTTGCTTTTGACGGAAAATGATGATGGATGCTTGCCTTGCGAATTCCAACATCTTGGGCCAAATCAGCATAGCTAAATCCGTCGAATCCAAACCGACGTGCCGCATTTTCTGCGGAGTCTAGCAAGGCTTCTTTTGTATCTGATGTGGGCATTCTGATCACGCCTTTCTAGCGTTCCAAGATGGTAAGTGTGTTTTCAGCGGCCTCCAAGGCACCTTCAAGATAACCGCCAAACTGGGGTGCAACTTCGGTTCCCGAGACGTGTAAGTTACCGTGCCAAAGGCCGGTCAAATTTGCGGGCATTGAATAGGTCGGGTGGGCATATAGGGGGGCATGATCCGCGTCGGTTGCTGTATAAGGATCAAAGGCCCAATCTTTGATGTGTAAGTGCTTAGGCGTGGCGGCTTTGGGCCCGAAAAGCCGGACGAGTTGTGCGATGATATTTTGGCGTAAGGCTTGTTCATCAGCGCGGGCTTGAGGTGGGACGCCGATAAAGCCGAACAACGCAAAAGGACCGCCGGTCGCGGGGGAGGCATCGTGGATTTCGACCATAGGCCCAAAGCGACTTTGGGCGTCTCCTGATAGCCCGTCTTCGCGCCAAAAAGCGGTGTCATATACTGCGACCGCTTTGGCTTGCCCCGCCATCCAGGTCGGTACCTTTTGCATCGATGTCAGCGCCGCCTGAGGGAGAGCAGGATCTAAGGTAATGTTTGCGGCCACGCGTGGCGGCATTGATAAGACCACAGTTTGGGCTGCCACGGTTTCTCCGGTATTAAGGGTTGCCGCGACATGTGTTTCAGTGCGAGTCAGGTTGGTGACAACTGCATTAAGCAGTTTGTTTTGCTCAGGCAGAGAATGCGCGAGCGCATGTGTCATCGCTGCAAGCCCACCTTTTAAGCGCCAAGACCCTTCCATCGATGAAAAGCCGCGCCCGCGCTGCACATGAGCGTTTTCGTTTTCAAAGATCAGGTCCCCGACTGCGAATTGATCAAACTTTTCAAGGCCAAACTTTTCGATCAGTGCGGCAATGCGGGGTTGGCCCGGCCAAAACCACGCAGGCCCAATATCGAAATATCCACCGCCGTCGTGTTCTGTTTTGATGCGTCCGCCGAACCGCCCGCGGGCTTCGATCAATAGGTACTCTTTGCCCCGCGTCTCAAGCGAGTGTGCAAGAGCAAGCCCAGAGAGGCCACCACCAATTATGAGCACGCTCATCGGTTAGAAACCTTCTGAGGCAGGGCGCAGATCCAATTCGTGGGTCCACGTTGATTTCGGTTGGTGGGCCAGATGCCAATAGGCATCGGCGATGTCAGCAGGGGCCATCATCTTGCTGGGATCAAGACTGTGCAGGTTTCGGGATCTCTCGGTATCGATGATACCATCAAGAATGGCGTGGCACACATGTACGCCTTGGCTTTGGTATTCGCGGGCCAATGATTGCGACAATCCCCGGAGAGCGAATTTGGCGCTAGCAAATGCTGCGAACTTTGCACCACCTCGCAATGACGCCGTCGCACCAGACACGATAAAGGTTCCTCCACCCGCCGCAGTCATTTGGGGGAGAGTCGATTGGCTGAGCAAGAATGCGGTTTGCACCATTGAGGTCCAGACGCGTGTGAAATCGGCCAAGCTGGTTTTTTCTAAGGGCGCTATCACCAATTCGGCGGTGTTGTGTATCACAATTTTTGGCGCGCCTTTGTCGGCGATTATCTTTTCTAATGTGGCGGGCACGGCCAGTTCATCAGATAAATCTAGCGTGTGGAATGCACCAATCGGGTTACTCGGTGCCGTACGTCCAAGACCGATTACATCAAATCCGCCTTGTTTGAAGCGAGCACATAAAGATTGTCCAAGGCCGGCACCAGCACCAGCTATAATTGCGAGGGGCTTTTGCATATCATTTCACCTCCGGCGCTTTTGCATGAATGAGATGGCCGGTCTTGATCCAAACTTTTGCACCATCTGATCCTGCAATTGCGTTTAGTGGCTGACCATTTGGCAAGCGTAACCATGCGCCTTTGCCGAGCGTGTCGTCCCTGTCTTTAACGGAGCCGCTGATGACCAACACTTCGATACCGCCCACGTCGGAATTGGTGAGCGTGGCATCCGCACTCAAATGGCTATAAGTCACGGTTTCGCGGTCGTCGCGGTGCAGAACAACTGTCGCAACACCGTTTACAGGGGAACCCAGTTCGTCGGCCATAGTTTTGCGAAACTGTGTGCGATCATCCATATCGAACTGCCAAAGCTTCACGAAAATTGTACAGCCATCGTCGGATCCGGGCGTATGAGAGGTTGTAGGCGGGTTACGCACATATGTTCCCGCTGGGAAGTCGCCATGTTCATCTTGAAAGACGCCGTCAAGTACGATGAATTCCTCGCCTCCGGTATGGGTATGTGCAGAGAATTTGCTGTCAGGTGCATACCGGACAATAGAAGTCGCACGGGCCACTTCCCCGCCGATCCGGTCTAACATACGACGGTCCACGCCGGGCATTGGCGAGGCAAGCCATTCCAGTTCCTCAGAGTGAATGACGACCCGTGTCGTGAAGTCAGCGTTCAATTCCATTGGGTTTCCTTTTCAGTGATCTGCTCGAAAAAAGAGGCTCAAGTTGACGCCTGCCTACCAGTAGGTAGGGCTTTCGGTCAAGTAATCAGCAGTTCGGTATGGATAAAACTAAACGTGGCATGTTTTACTAGGATGGTTCCACCGCGAACAGTAATTTGCTCGCGGTGGTTTTGATTTAGTTTTTAGGGAATAGGAACAGGTTCTGAATGTCGACCAGGCCTGCCGCAAGGTAGGATGGGTAGCGCTCCAAAATAGCGGCCTTCAATTCATCACCTGTTGTTGCCTTGGCGTAGGCGGCTTGGGTATGATCAAGGTAAACGAGCGCGTCATCGATCGCTTGACGGGACCCAGCGGTTGGCCCGTGACCCGGCAAAACGAGATCATAAGATGTGTCGTTTTGCATTTCTAGCAAGCCTGCTTTCCAGCCGTCAAAGTTGCCATGTCCACAGAAAAGATGACAATTGTTGTATAACATGTCTTGCGCGATCAGGACTTTCTGATCGGGCAAATAGATCGTCATCATGTTGTCAGATTCTGCGTCCGTCACATGGCGGAATTGGAAGGTTACGCCATCGATAACTTCGGTCGCACCATGTTTGATCAAATGGGTTGGTACAACCTTGGTCGGCGGTACATGCTCGCCCAATGACTCGATGCTGATTTCGATAAAGAATTCGCCCAGTTGGTCAATTTCTGCCTGGGTTTCAGCGAAGGAATAGATAGGAACATCGCGGAATTGGTAAGCGCCAAACCAGTGATCTGGGTGCAGGTGTGAGATGATCATACGATCAACGGGTTTGCCTGTTGCTTCTGCGTAATCACGGATTTCTTGACCATAAATGACGGACCGCTGACCATCCACAAACACAAGACGTTCCGGTGTTTCGATTACGTGTGTTGTCACGCAACCGGTTAAATCTGGGCTTTGGTAGCTGTGAATTTTGACATCGCCAAAATCAGCAACGGTTACAATGCCATGCTTGAGCGGTGTCGTGCCCTGACCAAGCGGGCCACCACCAAGGATATTAGCGCTTACGATGCTTGGCGTTGCCAGTGTTGTTGCGGCGCTGCCGATCAGCAATGAGCGTCGATTCAATTTAAGATGTGACATGATGCTTCCTTATCTATCAAGTACTAGGTAGGTAACTGCTAGAGGCTTGCATTCTACCTGTCAATAGTCTATCTAGTGATAGGTAGTTAAGGAGATCGTGATGTCAGCAGCAAACCCCACAGGCAAAGCTTTGGATATTCTAGATTCGGCGCGTATGCTGATGATGGATCGCGGCTTTAACGGATTTAGCTTTCGTGATGTGGCTGCAAGTGTTGGCATCAAGAGCGCGAGTATTCACTATCATTATGCGACCAAGGCGGATTTGGCAGAGGCGACAGCACGCGCATATCGGCTCGCCTTTAATGACGCGGCTTTGCAAATAGATGCCACCTCTGCGACAGGCAAACTGCGCGCTTACGGAACTTTGTTTGTCATGACACTGCGCGAGCAGGAGCAGGTCTGCCTTGGCGGTATGTTGGCGGCAGATGTGTCATCTTTGCCAGAGCAGGTTCGGGTCGAAGTGGCGCAATTTTTTGCGGAACAAAATGGTTGGGTCGAAACCGTAGTCCGTGAGGGGCAGGCCAAAGGAGAGTTCCGTACGGATTTGGATGCGGCGATGTTTGCCAAAATGTTTGTGTCCAGCCTTGAGGGTGCGATGATGATTTCGAGAGGGCTTGAGAAACCGCAAGACCTTGAAGACGCATTAGGAATGCTTGTTCAATTGATACAAGCTTAATCACTGCAACTGTCCAATGGCAAAAACGGCACCGCATGATGGTATCGTCTTGGTACCAATACCATAAAAGAGGCAAGCATGAGCGACCCAATCCGAGAAGAGTTTCTGATAAAGGATATTCCAGAGTTTCGTGAACGTTACGGCGATACGACGGCTACTATCTATGACAAGTCGGCCCCGTTCTTGAGTGAGCCGATGCAGAAATTCGTAAAGCTATCTCCGTTTTGTGTGGTGTCATCCCAAGATGCAGAAGGTCATTCAGATATTACGCCGCGCGGTGATCCCGCTGGATTTGTGGAAATCGTGACACCTAAGTTGCTTTTGCTTCCTGATCGCCCAGGTAACCAGAGGTTTGACACGTTTCGTAACATCTTAAGCCAGCCTGCGGTGTCGGTTCTTTTTATGATTCCGGGTGTCTTCGACACGTTGCGGGTTAATGGTCGCGCGCTTGCAACCCGTGACCCAGAGTTATTGGAACGTTGCGCTATTAAAGGTCGCGTGCCGCCTGTAGGGCTTCTGATCCAAGTTGACGAAGCCTATGGCCATTGTTCCAAAGCGATCCGTCGCGCGGGGATCTGGGATGAGAATACCCACATTGACCGGCGCGAAGCTCCAAGTCTGGCAGACCTTATGTCCGCTCATAAAGACTATGCCGAGGATATCCTTGAGGACATGGACTTTCGCATCGAACGCGATATCAAAACCAATATGTATTGAATACCACTTACCCGTAATCTGTTTTCGGACGCACAAAAGGTACGGTAGGGTTCGAGATCCTTGGGTGGCTCACTTGTCATGTGGATGCGCCGTTCTTGAATTCCCTACAGCGACAGTGAACCAAAAACTGTCATTACTTTGATATATCAAAAAGGGCACAATTCGGGGTCGTCAACTAGGTGATCAATGAGCGTCCGTACTCTTGTCGTTAGGTGTCGGTTCTGCGGAAAAAGCGCGGCCACAATATATGGCGAGACGCGGTTCTCAGCGAAGAGTTCTACCAAATCACCAGATTCTATAGCCGCAGCCACAGTATAGGATGGGCATCGCGCTATTCCGGCCCCTGCTGCGGCGAGACGCGCTGAGCCCGCTGGTGCGTTTACTCGAAATCTGCCGTTCACCTGCACCGCTTCTTCTTGCTGGTTGATGTTAAAACGCCAGACTGAAGTTTCCGACATATTGCTGTCGAGAATGCTCTCGTGGTTGGTCAGTGCGCGCGGGTGGCTCGGCGTTCCTGCGCGTTCCAAGTATGCTGGCGAAGCACAGACAACCAAGGGCATGCGGCCAAGCTGGCGTACCTTGAGCGAGCTATCCCGCATCGGACCAATCCTGATGGCGAGATCCAAGCTTTCCTCAATGATTGACACGCGCCGGTCTGAAAATTGTAGGTCAAGCTCCACGTTCGGGTGTTTCTTTGTAAATCGTGCGAGCGACGGTACAAGTCGCAATGTACCAAACCCGGTGGGGGCGGAAATGTGTATCGCACCGCGCAGCGATGCTTGCTCGTTTCTGACCCTTTCCTCAAGTTCATCAAACCCATCGAGGAGCGGCTCACATTGCTCTAAATATGTTACACCCGCATCTGTTAAAGAAACACTGCGGGTCGTCCGGTTGAGCAGTTGTACACCTAGCGCGCTTTCCAAATCAGCTACGTATTTGCTAACCAATCGTGGGGATCGTCCCATGCGCTGGGCTGCGATGGTGAAAGAGGCGTTTTTTGCGACCTGCGCGAATGCACGCATCCGATCAATCTTGTCCATGTCATTGCGCCTTTTAAGGGCCTAAAGTAACGCCAAAAGTGACGATTATCGTTCATGAGTGCAACCGATATTAATCTCCTAGCATCTGAAAATGACTGGAGACATCAATGTCAAACGCTGTTCGCATTCACTATTTCGCAAAGTCAGGTCACGCACATCGTGCTTTGGTGTTTGCCAAAATTGCAGATATCGCACACGAAGCCGTTCCTGTGGATCTGGCCGCAGGTGCACATAAATCGCCCGAGTTTCTTGCGATGAATCCAAACGGACAAGTACCTGTTCTCCAGGATGGCGACGTA
>JALZUL010000102.1 GCA_023301665.1 Ascidiaceihabitans sp. | reverse complement strand
GTTGCCATTCTCAATCTCCTTCATAGCAAACATTGCTCGAAAGAGACCGGAACTAAACCGCGACAAGACCAACTAGCCTCTAATCGTCCACGTCATCCACATCGGATTGTCCGGATAGTGCGCGGCGCACGTGGCTCCAGCTGAGACCTACACCCAGAACTAAAGACAGTGCGAACAACCCGAGCCAAACGTTCAGTCCTGCATTGTCCAAGGCGAGCAAACCAAAGTCGTAGAGCACCCAAAGCAGTGCCCCGACAAGCGCCAATACCAGTATCATCCCGAATCCGCCGATAGAGCGTAAGGTCGCACGCAAATAGATGATGTAACCGATGAGCAGAAGCAATCCGGCAAGAACCATGAGCGAGATTGAGCCCTCTTCACGGCCTAAAACCCATTTAACGTAATTGTAGTTGGTTGGATTATAAGTCGCCGCCAAAAGCGCTAAAGCGGTCAGCCAACGTAAAATAAACCCCATTTATGCAATCCTTGCTCATATTTACGGGGCGATGAACATCACGGATTGCAATGAAAGGCAAGAATCGGGTTTCGCCCAAGCGGACACAGGTCTATACGGTCGCGGGTTTGCATGAAAAAAGGACCAAGATCATGGCCAATGTAGTAGTTGTCGGCGCTCAATGGGGCGACGAAGGTAAAGGCAAGATCGTCGATTGGCTGTCTGAGCGCGCGGACGTCGTCGCCCGCTTTCAAGGCGGACATAATGCCGGGCATACCTTGGTCATTGATGGTAAGGTCTACAAGCTGCACGCACTGCCATCTGGCGTGGTGCGCGGTGGTAAGTTGTCTGTCATCGGCAACGGGGTTGTTTTGGACCCATGGCACCTGATGAAAGAGATCGAGACGGTCGAAGCACAGGGCGTTGTGATTAACCCAGAAAACCTGATGATTGCGGAAAACACGCCGCTGATCCTCCCGATCCACGGTGAATTGGATCGCGTGCGTGAAGAGGCCGCATCAAAGGGTACAAAGATTGGCACGACAGGTCGTGGTATTGGCCCTGCCTATGAAGATAAAGTTGGCCGTCGTTCTATTCGCGTTGCTGATTTGGCAGATGCGGCGACATTGGAAGCGCGTGTTGATCGTGCCTTGCAGCACCACAATCCACTGCGCAGAGGCCTTGGATTTGATGAAATCGACCGCGATGCGTTGTTGGCACAACTGCAAGAGATCGCACCAAAGATTTTGCCATATGCCGCACCCGTTTGGAAAGTTTTGGCTGAAAAGCGCAAAGCCGGTAAGCGGATTTTGTTTGAGGGTGCACAAGGCGCATTGCTGGACATCGATTTCGGGACCTACCCGTTTGTCACCAGCTCCAATGTAATTGCAGGGCAGGCGGCCACGGGCGTTGGCCTTGGCCCGACGGCGATTGATTACGTGTTGGGCATTGTGAAAGCTTACACAACCCGTGTTGGTGAAGGGCCTTTCCCAACTGAGTTGGAAGATGATGATGGTCAGCGCCTGGGCGAACGCGGTCATGAATTTGGCACCACAACGGGTCGCAAACGCCGCTGTGGTTGGTTTGATGCCGCATTGTTGCGTCAGACCTGCGCAACCTCTGGTATCACAGGTATCTGCTTGACGAAGCTGGACGTTTTGGATGGCTTTGAGACGCTGAAAATCTGCGTTGGCTATGATTTGGATGGTGAACGTCTGGATTATTTGCCAACGGCGGCGGATGCACAGGCACGTTGCACACCTATCTATGAGGAAATGGAAGGCTGGTCTGAAAGCACTGAGGGCGCACGCTCTTGGGCGCAGCTTCCAGCACAGGCGATCAAATATGTGCGCCGTGTTGAAGAGCTGATCGAATGCCCAGTTGCGTTGGTCTCTACGTCGCCAGAGCGTGAAGATACCATCCTTGTCACTGATCCGTTTGCTGACTGATGGCGTTGAGCTACAAAGCCCGCCGCCGCTGGTCACTGGTGATCCTGTTGATCGGATTGCCAGCCTATATCATTGCGGCGGTGTGGGTGATGTCATGGTTTGAAACCCGTCCACACATCGCGATCGAGGTGTTGATTTATCTTGGCCTTGGCGTGCTTTGGGCGTTTCCGCTGAAGGCTATCTTTAAGGGTGTGGGGCAGGCTGATCCTGATCAGCAAGATTAAAGCCGCGTTCCAAAGCAGCCCAGCCGACAAATCCTAAAATCAATGCGCCTAAGCTTGCCGTAAAGATCGGTAAACTTAGGGCATCGCTACGCCCGATAATGGGTTGCGCATAGCGCACGATCAATCCTGATAAGATCAAGCCAATGGGCATTAACCCCCACGCCAGCAGGCGATATAGGCTGTTGACCCGTCCAAGCAACGCATCGGGAATTTTGCGCTGACGGTAGGATACAGCAACTGTGTTCCAAACGAGGCCTGAGAACTCAAAGATTGCGATTGTCAGCGCAAGCATCAACCAATTTGGCGCGAGTGCCATAAGCAGGAAACTAGGGGCTGACATCATAAGGCTGAGCTGTGCGGTGCGCTTGGGGCCAAACCGCTTGATGATAGGTTCTGCAACGACCCCCGCGCAGATCCCGCCAAAAGCGCCGGCGGCCAAAAGCAAACCATAAGCCGTCGCCTCAAGGTTCAGGTTTTCCTGGACATGCAGGACCAAGGCGATGGCTGACATTTGAAAGACGAGGTTCCAGCCCCCTGTGATCAAAGCCAAAGAACGCAACAGTGGTGATGATCTGAGAAAATTGAAGGCTTCGCTTAGTTCCTTTTTCCAGTTTGGTTTTTCGTGTGATGTGGTTGGTTTGAAGCTTCCCTTGAGGGACATCACAAAGACCAAAGCGACGGCATAGGCCAACCCATTTAGAGCAAAGGGTGCAGGTGCGAAGAAAGCAATCAAAAAGGCACCAAGTGCTGGGCCGACAAGGGAGTTACCTATAAGTTCCACGCTCCAGAGGCGGCCATTGGCCCGCTCGAGTGCATGATGATCGACCAAGCTGGGCAGCATGGTTTGGGCTGCGTTGTCGCGAAAGACCTCGGCTGCACCGACAACAAGGGCTGCTCCCATCAGGGCGTAAAAGACGCCAGCTTGAGCAAGCCCACTGTGTGGCGGTGTGGCGAGCGGTAAGGCCTGCCAAATAAGACCGGTGGCGATGCTGAAGGTCGCGGCGCGAATAACGTCCATCCATAGGATCAGTTTCCGCCGATCGACGCGGTCGGTAACAATGCCTGCGGGGATCGCAAATATGAACCAAGGTAGGCGCAGAGCAACTGGCATGAGGGCAACTAAAAAGGGATCGCGTGTCAGCAATGATGCCATCCAAGCCCAAGCGACTGTTGCGATGCCATCGGCCAAATTTGTTAGGCCTGAGGCAGCGACAAATCGAGTGAAAGATGCGTTTGGCATAAATGGTGTCCTGCTTTTGGCTCACTTAAAGTTGAAGCGATTGGCAGGGGCAGGTCAAGGCGATAGGGTTTTGATGGTCCGTTTGGGGGCTCTTCAACTTTGCGAGAGCATGGAAAAGGCACTAGTGCGCCGATCAAGTTGCTGGCTAAGGTGTTCGCATGGCTGTTCAGGGGAGAAAACGCATGTGGAAATTGGCAACTATGTTGTCGCTTGCGGTGACGCCAGTGCACTCTTTCATTTTAGATGGTGAGATTATACGCCAAAACGGACAGGGTCAGTTTGTTAAATTACAAACTGTTGAACCTTTTGATGTGGGGTTTGATACGTTTGATGACGACAACCTTTACGGCTTTGATGAAGACCAAAACATCACCCTGACAGAGCCCATTCGAGTGGATATTGGTGGAAACAATGGATTGATCCCGCAAGGCACCGTTGTGGCGAGCCACTATGTTTTCTTCGATAGCCTTTCAGGCATTCAATATGGGTATGTTTATTTTGATGCGCCGATTTTGGGGATCGCTGCGTTTCGCAATACGATGGCCAGCACCGATTTTCTTGCCAACACCACAGTGAATTACATCAGCGCGGAACTGCGTGGGCTAGAAGAAGGCGATCAAGTTTGGGTCGATTCTGTAGATCCGAACAAACTGTGGGTGTATTGGGCAGGCTCATCGCCAGGCGATTACATTCGCGTTTTTACGGAACAATCGCCAAGCGCGCTAACTGGCTGAATTGGTGCGGTAATTTACCAACTACGGCAGAAACGAAAAAGGGCGGCACCCAATGGCACCGCCCTTTTACTTTGTTTGGTTTGATTTAACCCACCGCGCGGGTGTCGGGCTGAAAGCCGATGTCGCTTGTCGCGGTAAAGCGACCGCCTTTGATTTTTTCAATCTTGCCGGCACGCAAAAGCTGGCCGAAAGAACGAAGACCGTCTTCGCGGCTGAAGCCATCTTTTTCGATGGTGCGTACTGCGTTCATCAATTGCGGACGTGAGAATTGCTCGCGGCCCTCAACAAATGACATGTAGGACGCGGCGGCTTCTAACAAGTCGGGCAAATCGCTTGCGCCCATATCTTCGGCAAACTCGATAAAGCTGCCTGCTTCTGTATTGGGTTTGGCTTCCTGCAATGCAACACGGCGAGGGCGAACTGGGCCACCGGTGTCTTTGGAAACGGTATCAACACGTTGTTCTGCAACCAGCTTTAACGGAGCAGCGCTTGCAACAGGCTGTGGACGTTCAGAGCGATTGGCACGTGCTGATGGGCGGCGCGGTTTCACCGCTGTAGCCAAATCAGTGCGGTAGGGGTCTTCTTCTTGCTCAGCGGATGGCGCATCAAGGCCAGTATCGGCATTCTTAGCGGCGACAGCAGCACGCAGATGTGCAAATGCATCGCGGCTTTGTTTGCCTTCTTCATTGTCCATCTTCTGATCTGCTTCGGCCAAGAGACGCGACAGGTCATCGCCACCTTCGTTCTCGTCAATTGCTGGAAGGGTCGCGGCTTCTTCGAATGTAGCGTCGCTGAACAAAGAATCTTCACCAAGATCTTCGATGTCAGCTTCTACGCTGGCCAAATCACGGGCCAATTCTGCTTCGTCCGCATCAGACAATGTGCTTTCGCCTAGATCCAAAGCGTCATCTTCAAAAGATAAGTCGTCGTCGATTTCTTCGAGATCACCTTGTGCGATTGCCGCTTCGAGATCGGCGCGCTTGACCTTGATCACACGTGCAACCCTTTGCGCTGCAACATCATCTTCGATTTCAACATCTACCGCGTCTTCATCAGCAGAACCGAGAGTGTCGTCAAAGAGGTTCTCGTTGTTCTCTTCGATCAAAACCTCTTCATTCTCTTCGATAACAGGGGTCGGGGTCTCGTCGACATCCGCATTGCTGCTTTCAAGGCGGGCAAGGATCGATGACATATCATTGTCATCATAGGCGACGTCCTCAGCAGCATCGGCAACGTCATCTGCATCGCTTGCAGCTTGAATGTCAGCGATTGCTTCCGCTTGGACGGCGTCAATGTCCGCAACAGGGTCTTTTGATGTTTCCTCAACGTCGACACTAAAGTTCGAGATGTCGAAATCGTCGATGTCGGCATCTGTTGCTTGTGCAACGTCGACAACGTCAGCAACCTCGATCTCTGTTTCTGCTAGGGCTTCAGCAACCTCAGACGCTTGCGCGCCTAAGTCGTCGGCATGCTGATCTTCAGAGAAATCATCATCATCGCTTGCCGTGTCGGCTTGAGAAACGACTGCACGGATGCGTTGTAGTTTCGCGGCAATGCTGTCGTTTGGAGTATTTTCTGCCTGCGCTACCACGGCGTTATCCACGTCGTCTGCTGTGATTTCTGGCGTGCTTGATGAAAAGAACGCTTCGGCTTCTGGCATTTCAGCAGCAAGGTCACGCGATTGAACGATGTCTTGCGCGTCTTCGTCAGCTTCGAGCTCTAGGCGCTTTGCTTCTTCACGCTCGGCCTCTAGACGCTCTGCTTCCAGGCGTTCAGCTTCAAGGCGCTTTTGCTCTTCACGCTTGGCGGTTTCTTGGGCCTCTTTGACGCGCGCTTCCTCAGCCGCTACGGCGTCGGCTTCTGCATTGGCAGCCACTTGAGCCTGTGCCGCACGTGCGGCTTCGGCTGCGATGAGTGCTTCGGCTTTGAGATTTGGTTTCGTGTCGGCAACTGCGGGTTCGTCTTGCGTGACCTCTGGCGTTCCTGCTGCACTTAAGACGATCTGTCCCTCATGCTCGCGAACTTCGACACGGCGTGAAATTTCTTTCTGCGCAATACGCGACAGCATCTCTGCATCAGGTTGCGGCGGTTCGGCACCAAAGTATCTGTCATCAGATGCAAGGTCGCGAAAATACTCTGCGATGGCTTTCATAGTGCCAAAAGAGTCGTCGAAACCTTCCAACGTGCATGAGAATGTGCCGTAGGAAACTGTTAAAATTTTATTGTTACTCATCATAGGATGCTCGTCCTCTGCGCTTTTGCAGGTTGATGTTTACGATGTTACCAAGGGCGAAAGAGGCCCGAATCTGTGCCCATTAAGGTATCATTTCGTGGCAACATTGTGTTGGTTTTCCTAAAAAGCGTTTAATTCCCCGATGAAGAGCCCTGTTGTACATAGTCTTGCCCCAATCACTCTTATAGGTGGTGGAGCTGTCGGACCTGAAGATTTGAGCCTTGCCTTAAAGATTGCTCCAAACTGCGTAGCTGCGGATGGTGGCGCAAATGTGGCTGTTGCGGCGGGAATCATCCCGGCGGCAGTGATTGGTGATTTCGATTCCGTGACGCAAGATACGCTTTCGAGAATTCCCGCAGATCGCCATCATCATATTGTTGAGCAAAATAGCACCGATTTTGACAAGTGTTTGCGCAATATTTCAGCGCCAGTGGTCCTTGCCGTTGGTTTTAGCGGTGCACGTATCGACCATCAAATGGGGGCATTGCATACACTGGTCGTTCGCAGCGAACGTCCCTGTATTATTCTGGGGCCCGAGGAAATTGTGTTCCATTGCCCGCCCAACATTACAATTCCGACAATGGAAGGAGAAACCGTTTCGCTTTTTCCACTGTCCGAAACAACTGGGAAATCGACAGGTTTGGAATGGCCGATTGATGGCTTGGTGTTTACGCCAAACGGACGGGTCGGAACGCTAAATCGGGCGCATGGAGAGGTGACGCTTGCGATGTCGGCGCCGGGAATGTTGTGCATCGTACCGCGTCGTTTGATCGGCGCTGTCACGCAGGTTCTGGCGTCCCTTCCAATTCACGAGACGTGGCCCGTTCCCGAAGGATAACATAAACGCCTGCGGCAATCGTTATGGCGATACCAACACTTGCCAAGCCGTTTGGGAATTCCTTGAACACGAAAAGACCAATAACTGTTGCAATTGGAATTTCGAGATATTGCATGGGTGCGAGTGTTGCTGAGGGTGCAAACCGCAAAGACCATGTCATCAACAAATGGGCCAGCGTGCCAAGCAAGCCGATGCCTAGAAGTAAGCTACATTCATAACTGTTTGGCATGATAAGAGACAGGGCATCAATCTCCAGACCTGAAGTCAATGCCAGGAGTGGAACCATGATAACCACAGCCATAACACCACTGACGGCCTGTAGGCTGATGGGATCTGTCTCTTTCGCGATTTGCCGTGTGATCAACATAAAGAAGGAGAAATTAACCGCGACACCAAGCGGGAGCAACGCGGGCCACCCGACCTGAGAAAAACTGGGCTGGATAACAAGTAACGTGCCGATAAACCCGACAACGCAGGCTGCCAATCTGCGGGTTCCGACCTCTTCACCCAAAACATATTTACCAAGAATGAGCATGATAAAAGGCATGACAAAGGCGATCGCGACTGCATCGGCAAGCGGCAAATATTTTAAAGCAGTAACCATCATGCCAATCCCAACGATATGCATTAGGGTTCTGATAAAGGTGAACTTTAGTACTCTGCCTCGCATCTTCCATGCGCGTTTGGATACCCAAACCAAGGGAATGAGAATGACGGCCTGTACGGCAAACCGGACGAGCAACAGCTCACCAAGTGGTATCGATTGGCCAAGGATTTTTGCAACCGCGTCGCCAATAGGTGCAACGATACAAAAACCAAGCATGAGGAGAATGCCGAGAAGAGGTTTATCATGGGTCATGAGGTCAGGCTAAGGTAACAATTTTCGATGGGCAACGCATACATCGCGCGGCGTTATCGTTTTTCAGAACAGCCCTGATGCTGTTTGGCGTCACTGCGCGTTTGTTGTTCTTTTGACGAGTGGGAAATACTTAAGTCGCTCAACAGTTGGGCACGTTCACGGCCAACCCACCCAAAGATGTCTCTTTATACTTGACTGACATGTCTTCGCCGGTCTGCCGCATTGTCTCTATGCAAGAGTCGAGCGGGACCAGGTGCGTGCCGTCGCCGCGCAGGGCAAGGGAAGCGGCGGACACGGCTTTAATCGCGCCAAGACCATTGCGTTCGATGCAGGGCACTTGGACCAAGCCTTTGACCGGATCGCAAGTCATTCCAAGGTGATGTTCCAAAGCAATCTCTGCGGCGTTTTCGATTTGCTCTGGACTGCCGCCCATGACGGCACATAACGCTGCGGCTGACATGGCGGCGGCCGAACCGACCTCTGCTTGGCAACCGGCTTCTGCACCAGAGATTGACGCATTGTATTTCACCAATCCGCCAATAGCTGCGGCAGTTAATAGGAAATCCTCGATATGCGTTTGAGAGGCTCCGGGAACATGATCTAGATAATAACGTAATGTCGCCGGCAGTACGCCAGCGGCACCGTTGGTTGGGGCGGTGACCACTTGGCCGCCGGCTGCGTTCTCTTCGTTGACCGCCATTGCATAGACGCTCATCCAGTCGTTGATTGTATGGGGGGCGGGCTGGTTTGCCCCTCGCTCTGCTTGCAGGGCGTCGTGGATACCCTTGGCGCGGCGTTTGACGTTAAGGCCGCCGGGAAGAATGCCATCGGTTTCCAGCCCGCGATTGATGCAATCATTCATCACTTGCCACAAGCGTGCCGTGCCTTGCTTGAGGTTGGCAGCGCCGCCACGGGATTCTTCGTTTTTTCGTTTCATTTGAGCAATGCTTTTGCCGCTCTTTTTTGCCATCTGCAGCATTTCGGCCGCGGATTTGAAGGGATAGGGAACAGGTGGCCCCTCATCAGTGTCTTTGCCAGCTGTGAGCTCTTGCTCAGTCATAACAAAGCCGCCACCGATTGAATAAAAGACTTGGGACAGAATGACGTCGCCTTGGGCATCGGTTCCCATCAATATCATGCCATTGGCGTGGCCCGTGAGGTTGGTTTCATAATCGAAAATCAAATCAGTTTTCGGATCAAACTTTAGTGTTGGCAGGTTCTTTGGTGAAAGGCTGTGGGTTTTTTCGATGTTTTTAAGAGCTGCGTCGGCTTGGGCGCGATCGTATGTGTCTGGTTCAAACCCTGCCAAGCCAAGGATCGTGGCGCGATCCGTGGCGTGGCCAATCCCTGTAAAAGCGAGTGACCCGTGTAAGGACGCTTTGACACCTCTAAAATCAAAGGGAGAGGCGCGCATCATGTCTAAAAACCGCGCAGCAGCCACCATCGGTCCTATTGTATGGGAGGACGAGGGGCCAATGCCCACTTTGAACATATCAAAAACCGATAAGAACATTTATATCGCGCTCCCCTCTGGTGGGGTTGGAGTTTCTGGGGCGGTAAAGGGTGTCGCGTTCATGCCTTCGGCTTTTATGAGGGCATGGGTTGAGGGGAGGCCTTCAAGCCGTAGACACATATCTTGTAGAGCGGGGTAATTGGCAATGTTGTGCCAATCGCGTTTCTGGTCTGCAGGGTAGATTGCGGGCCAGCGCAATGACCCCGCAATATAAAAATCCAATGCGCTGGGCACCTGGCCTGCACACCATGCGTGGCCACTGGCCGCCAAAGTATTGAGTTTGGCGTGATGGGTTTGCAAAGCGTCACGGGCATGGGCGCGCAAAGCTGCCTGATGGGTAGGGTCAGGGCCGATATATTGCTCAGGGTAGAACAGGCGGCGCAGGCACGGGTGAATTGTGTTTGATACAAAGAACAACCATTTTAGGAAATCACCACGTTCCGCTTCGTCCTTTGAGGGGCCAAGCCCGCCGTGACGGTCTGCGAGCCAAAGTAATATAGCGGCGGTCTCAAACAGAACACCCTGATCCGTTTCCAGTGTTGGAATAAGCCCATTCGGATTGAGGGCTTTGTATTTTTCCGACTTTTGCGCATTTGTGCCGCGATCCACGAGTTCACAGCGATAGGGCACACCAAGCTGCTCAAGCGCGAGGCGTACCACGAGAGAGGCGTTATCAGGGGCGTAATGTAAAATGTAACTCATGAACTCAGGATAAATCAGACGTCTTTCTTGGCTGCGTCGAAAACGACACTCCGATGAGGTGTTTGGACTTTGCGATGTGTGCTTGGCGCATGCTTCGATCCAAAGGGGGCTGCGAAATCCAGACAATAGGCTGTTTATTGGCCTTGCGTTCACTGTCGTAGGGTAAAAACGAGGTGCTTTCCACTCGCACCTTGGTGCACACTTTCCTATAAGGCGTTAGCAAACTGGGGAGTCGCTGCTATGACCGGAGAATTGTCGCCCATCGATAAGGCAAAATTTGTCGCTGCCAAACGGGCTGCGGAATATGTCGAAGATGGAATGCGTGTGGGATTGGGCACAGGCTCTACCGCAGCTTGGTTGGTCCGTTGCTTGGGAGAGCAAGTGCGTAACGATGGTCTGCGCATCAAAGGTGTGCCAACATCTACGCGCACGGCGATGTTGGCACGCGAAGTGGGGATTGAAGTTATATCCTTGGATGAAGCCAAATGGCTGGACGTGACCATTGATGGCGCGGATGAGTTTGACGGTGATCTGAACCTGATCAAGGGCGGGGGCGGCGCGCTCTTACAAGAGAAGATCGTCGCGACGGCCTCTGATCAAATGATTGTTATCGCCGATATCGGAAAAGAGGTCGAATCTTTGGGTAATTTCCCGCTCCCGATTGAGGTTATTCCATTCGGCTGGCAGACCACACAGGCACTGGTTGAAGAAACCCTTGTTTCTATGGATGTTTTGGGGCGCAAATCGAGCCTGCGGATGAACGGTGATCATGCCTTTGTCACCGATGAGGGTAACCACATTTTAGACCTACACTTGAACCGCATTGGGAACCCACGCCAACTGGCGATGGTCCTGAACCAGATGCCGGGAGTGGTTGAAAACGGATTGTTTATCGATATTTGTGACGCCGTTGTGATCGGCTTTGGTGACGGTCGTGTAGAAGTTCGCGACATAAACGAGGGAACGGTTGAGCAAGATAAGATTGATTTTGTCGAAACAGACAATCTCTTCAGCGACCTTACAGAATAGGACTAAAAACTATGGCTTTTGATTACGATCTTTTTGTTATTGGTGGTGGATCCGGTGGTGTACGTGCGGCGCGTGTGGCCGCTGGTGAAACGGGGGCCAAGGTCGCTTTGGCAGAAGAGGACCGTTATGGCGGAACCTGCGTTATTCGCGGCTGTGTCCCTAAGAAGCTCATGGTTTTCGCATCAGGTTATTCAAACATCGAAGAAGAAGCTGGCGCATATGGTTGGGACGTTAAGCTTGGCGATTTCAGCTGGGATCGCTTTAAAGGAAAGCTGAATGCGGAATTGGATCGCCTTGAAGGGATCTACCGCCGCTTGCTGGCCAATTCCGGTGTCGAAACATTTGATGCGCGCGCAACCGTTAAGGATGCGCATACAGTTGTTCTTTCGACAGGCGAAGAAAAGACGGCAAAGCATATTCTTGTGGCTGTAGGTGGGCGTCCAACGCGCCCTGATATTGCCAACGCGGATGCGGGCATCGTCTCAGACGATTTGTTCCACCTGCCGGAATTGCCGAAATCGATTCTGATCATTGGTGGCGGTTACATCGCGTCTGAATTTGCGGGCGTCATGAATGGTCTG
>JALZUL010000101.1 GCA_023301665.1 Ascidiaceihabitans sp. | reverse complement strand
CAAACATCCTTGGCACCAATCGCGCGACATTGCGCTAAAGCGCGGTTCAAAAGTGCCGTTCCGATCCCTTTGCCGTGATGCCGTGGTTGAACATAAAACGTAGAAATTTCGACCGATCCACAGCCGTCAACCGGGCCAGTGACGCCGGTCGAAATATGAATAAAGCCATCAATGCCCACATTGTTTTGCGAGACAAGCAACCATTCGCTGTCTTGGCCAATGAGCGCTTCAAACCGTGCAGGTGTAAATTCGGATAGGGCGAAATCGGCGAAAAAACCGCTCACGCCCTCCCGTATATAAGTGCCCAGCCACACTTCAATCGAAAGTGCGGCCAGACTGGATGCATCAGAAATTGTAGCCTTGCGCAGCTGAATGGCGGCCTTAGCCGTCAATTTGTGCTGCCATTATCGCTATGGACTTTTGGTAAACGCCAGCGGCATTCCAAGCTTGTATAGCTTTGAAGTTTGGCTGACCTTCTTGATATCCTTGACCTTTTTTCCAACCTTTGCCCTTTAGGAAGTTGGCGGTTGAGGCCAGCGCATCTGTCACATTGTAAAAATCAACGACGCCATCGCCATTTGCGTCGACACCGAATTTCAAAGCATTGCCGGGCAAGAACTGGGTGTGTCCCAATTCGCCGTGGCGTGCGCCTTTGGTCGAGGATGTAATTGCCCCTTGATCCACAAGTTTAAGCGCGCCAATGGCGTGCGGTTTGAAAAACTCTGAACGGCGGCAATCATAGGTGAGGGTGGTGATCGCTGAAACCACTGCGCTGTCACCCATAAAGCCGCCAAACCCGGTTTCCATGCCGTGAATCGCAAGGATCACGCCTGCAGGCACACCGAATTGTTGTTCTAAAGAGTTGAAGAACGCAGCATTTTGGGATTTTTTCTTACGGCCTTTTGAAACAATCGTGGCTGAGCCACGCACCTGCATGAATTTCTCAAGCGAGTATTTAAAGGATTTCTGGTTGCGATCCGCTGCAATGGTTTTGGTCGCATATGTGGCGCTTGCGAGCGCTGCGAGGCCTTTTTTCTTGACGCCAGCTTGTTTGGCGTCTTTGACAAAGTCGGCTTTCCAAGCCTCAAAGCCGGCACCTGTGTTGCCGCATGTGGCTGCGGCTGCCAAGCCTGTTGTCATTGTGAATGCGAAAATCGCTGCACTTGTTATCTTAAAGCGGTTCATTTTTATACTCCCAGTTTTGTAGGAGTATGACCGTATCAAGGGCAGGGCGTAAAGGCGGGTATTCCTTGCCTAAGGGGGGATGCAGCGAATTTTTAGATATTTGTGAGGAAACTGTTGAGCATCGCGAGCCCAATAATCGCGACGAGCAGCGGGTATCCGTAAGAAACGAATGGAAGCTGTCTGATATCGTCAGCGACATCTTTGAACGTCTGCTTCTGCTGACGTTGAGCAAGGGGTTCATACGGCGGCAAGGGAGCGAGACCAGCAAGCTGTGCCGCGCTTAACGATGATGTTCCTAATCGACGGTTCGTAACCGTTTTTGATCTGCTCATCTGTCGTGACATGTCCGGTCCTTTGGCGTTTGAATCACACTACTTAAGGTAATTTAGTTTCAACCTATGGCGGGAACTTGACTGCTATAGGAAGAAAAAAAGGCACCCTCTGAAAGAGGATGCCTTTTGGGTAGCTCAAGGGAGGTGCGCCGAAGCGCACCAACCAAATTAGCAGCTGTAGTACATCGCGAACTCAACAGGGTGAGGCGTGTGCTCGTAGCGCTCAACTTCTTCCATTTTAAGAGCGACGTAGCCCTCAATTTGGTCTTTGGTGAACACGTCACCAGCCAACAAGAAGTCCATGTCTTTTTGGAGCTCGTCCAATGCTTCACGCAAAGAGCCACAAACTGTTGGGATTTCTGCCAACTCTTCCGCTGGAAGGTCATACAAGTTCTTGTCCATGGCTTCGCCCGGATCGATCTTGTTTTGGATGCCGTCAAGGCCAGCCATCAACAAAGCAGAGAAGCAAAGGTATGGGTTCGCAGATGGATCTGGGAAACGTGCTTCTACGCGCTTAGCTTTTGGTGATTCTGTCCATGGGATACGAACACAGCCAGAACGGTTACGTGCAGAGTATGCGCGCAGAACTGGAGCTTCAAAACCTGGGATCAAACGTTTGTAGCTGTTTGTGCCTGGGTTTGTGAATGCGTTCAAAGCTTTTGCGTGGTGCAAAACGCCACCAATGAAGTACAGAGCTTCTTGGGAAAGATCAGCGTATTTGTCGCCTGCGAACAATGGCTTACCATCTTTCCAGATGGACATGTTCACGTGCATGCCTGTGCCGTTATCGCCAGCGATTGGCTTAGGCATGAATGTCGCTGATTTGCCGTACGCTTGTGCCACGTTGTGGATCACATATTTGTACTTTTGCAGCTCGTCCGCTTGTTTTGTAAGTGAGTCAAAGATCAGACCCAGCTCGTGTTGGCAGGACGCAACCTCGTGGTGGTGCTTGTCCACTTTCATGCCCAAACGCTTCATTGTGGAAAGCATTTCGCCGCGCAGATCGTGGGATTCGTCAGTTGGGTTTACTGGGAAGTAACCGCCTTTGACGCCAGGGCGGTGGCCCGTGTTGCCCATTTCGTATTCGGTGTCTGTGTTCCAAGACGCGTCTGTCGCATCAACTTCGTAGGATACTTTGTTGATGGTGTTTGAGTAGCGCACGTCGTCAAACAGGAAGAATTCTGCTTCTGGGCCCATGTAAGCCACATCACCAATGCCGGATGCTTTCAAGTAAGCTTCGGCTTTTTGTGCTGTGCCGCGTGGGTCACGGTCGTATGCTTCGCCAGTGTCTGGCTCAACAACAGAACAGTGAACGCAGATTGTTTTTTCTGCATAGAATGGGTCAACATAAGCGCTTGCTTGGTCAAGCATCAGTTTCATGTCTGATGCTTCGATGGATTTCCAACCCTCAATAGATGAGCCGTCAAACATGAAGCCTTCTGCAAGGAAGTCTTCGTCGACTTGATCAGCGCACAATGTAACGTGCTGAAGTTTGCCGCGTGGATCAGTGAAGCGCACGTCGACGTATTCAGCCGCCTCGCTCTTGATCATATCGAGAAGTGTGTTGCTCATTTTGTGAGATCCTTCGTTTTCGTATGTTCTGTAGTTTATAGTGATGTGGGGTTTAGAGTGCGTCTGAACCGGTCTCGCCGGTGCGGATGCGAATTGTTTGCTCAACAGGGGAGACAAAGATTTTGCCGTCGCCGATCTTATCGGTTTTGGCCGCGTCAACGATTGCGGAAATTGCTTCCTCAACTTGATCGTCATCCAAAACGATTTCGATTTTTACCTTGGGCAAGAAATCAACAACGTATTCCGCGCCACGATACAATTCAGTGTGGCCTTTTTGGCGACCGAACCCTTTGACTTCAATAACGCTAAGGCCTTGAACACCAACTTCTTGCAAGGCCTCTTTGACCTCATCAAGTTTAAAGGGTTTGATAATTGCTTCGATCTTTTTCATGGGGCCTCCCGAGGCATATATTCACTGAACTCCATTTCATTTACCGGTTTTTAGGTCCATGGGCGAGATGAAAAGTGCCTGAGATTTGAGCTGATTTGGGGGATTTAGCTTAAAAAATAATCTATATGCGCAAATAATTAGCGAAATTGAATCTGACATATCGGGTGTTATTTGCGCATATAGATTATGCGCAAATAATTAGCGAAATTGAATCTGACATATCGGGTGTT
>JALZUL010000100.1 GCA_023301665.1 Ascidiaceihabitans sp. | reverse complement strand
GAACGGGATTTTTGACCTTTGATACCACGGCCACCCATTTTACCGGTGCCGGAACCTGGACCACGACCAACGCGCTTGCGTGGTTTCGTTGCACCCGGGTTGTCACGTAGTTCATTTAGCTTAAACATTTTGCTTCTCCTATCGCCGGATGTGCCCCTCGAAGCAAATGGGACAACCACGGCATGTTTGGTTTGCGAGTCACCTGTATGGTGAACACTGGTGGCGTATAGACTGGGAAACTGTAGGGATCAAGCGAGAGAATCGCACTCCAACTTACAGAGCAACATAGCGGCCCTGCACGTCAGCGGGTCGAAGGCCGCGGGGGTGACAAAGTCGCGCCATCCGTCTTACCGTTGTTGTGCCGATTGTCATGGGCACGCCTTTAGCGTGACGGAGCGGACAGACAAGGCCCCTAGTCGGGGGCTACGGGCGGATACTATTTCAAAAGAAGCACTTCCAATCCTTGGCCTCTACTATTTACACACACTTAATTCTCTATATGTTTCTCAGATGTTATATTCCCAAAGACTTTTAAAATGGCTCCTCGCATTCCCAAATCCATTTGAAATGCACAAGAAAACACCGCCTACCAAAGCTGATCTTTTAAAAGAAAATAAAGCAATTGTTTCACGCATTTTACCTGACGGTGACGAAACCAAGCCGGTCAAGGGTGTCGAGTTTAGAGCTGACTTTTCCACAAAAGATGCTGCAATGAACGCAAGAGCGCATCTGCTGGACATCTTTGCGGATTTTCCGGACAAGCAGGTATATGTGATGACAAATACTGAACGCGCACCCATTGCCGAAATAAATCTCAACTTGGATATGGTTGTAACGGCAAGCAGCTTGACTGACATCGAGTGGGAATTCAACAAATGCGTTCTATCACTTGGTGGTTGGGGTTCCGGTTGGGTTTTCGAAAATTAGGTACACACGCCGAAATTAGTGAAGGTACACAGAACTAGAAAACGCCCCGCAGTTTCCTGCGGGGCGTTTCTATGTGTGGCGATATCCGAAACGTCAATCCCGGGGCTCCGCCCGCAAACACCACAAAGGCTCCACTGGAGCCTTTGCCGCGCCCGAAGGCGCGGACGGGTGTTTACCCTTTTTCTTCGATGATCTCAACCATGTGAGAGATCGATGCGACCATGCCACGTACGGAAGGTGTGTCTTCCAATTCGCGGGTTTTGTGCATTTTGTTCAAGCCGAGGCCCACAAGTGTCGCGCGCTGTTTTGCAGGGCGGCGGATTGGGGAACCGATTTGTTTTACAACGATAGTTTTAGCCATGATGCTGATCCTTATGCGTCTGCTGTTTCAGCCGCTGGCGCTTCGTCACGCTTTGGCAGAATGTCAGCTACTTTTTTACCACGACGTTGGGCAACGGAACGCGGAGAAGACTCTTTGCGTAGGCCGTCCATAGTGGCGCGGATCATGTTGTATGGGTTTTGCGAACCGATGGATTTAGACACAACGTCTTTAACACCCAACATTTCGAAAACTGCACGCATTGGACCACCGGCGATGATACCAGTACCTTCAGGTGCTGCACGCATGACAACTTTGCCTGCGCCGTGGCGACCTTCCATGTCGTGGTGCAATGTGCGGCCTTCGCGCAATTGAACACGGATCATTTGGCGTTTTGCTTGCTCGGTGGCTTTGCGAATGGCTTCAGGAACCTCTTTCGCTTTACCTTTACCGAAGCCGACGCGACCTTTTTGGTCCCCAACAACTACGAGTGCGGCGAAGCCAAAGCGCTTACCACCTTTTACAGTTTTGGAAACGCGGTTAATCGCGACTAGGCGATCTGCAAATTCCGGTGTTTCCTCACGATCACGGCGTGGGCCGCGACGGTTTTCACGTTCTGCCATTGAGAACATCCTTTTGATTGGTGGGCCGCTCAGAGATTGGCGCCGTTTGTTCAATCCTAGTGGGCACATGCCCCCGGATCATCGAGGCGGCCCCAAATGAATGGAGCCGCCTTCAAGTCGTTTAGATTTTTAGGCCGCCTTCGCGTGCCGCGTCTGCGACAGCTTTGACTTTACCGTGGAACAAGAAACCACCGCGGTCGAAGTATGCAGCTTCAACGCCAGCTTTTTTCGCACGTTCTGCGATAGCTGCACCAACTTTCGTTGCTGCTTCGACGTTGTTTTTGCCTACTACGCCCAGGTCTTTCTCCAATGTGGAGGCGGACGCAAGCGTCACGCCATTCACATCGTCGATCAACTGAACGGAGATGTTTTTGTTTGAGCGGTGCACGGAGAGACGCATGCGTCCCGCGTTGACCCGGCGAAGTTTGTTCCGAACGCGCATGCGGCGCTTCAGAAACAGAGTTCTTTTGCTGTTTGCCATTTTTGCGTTCCTTACTTCTTCTTGCCTTCTTTGCGGAAGACGAATTCGCCTTTGTAGCGGATACCTTTGCCTTTGTAAGGCTCTGGTTTACGCCACGCGCGAATTTCAGCGGCAACTTGACCAACAACTTGTTCGTCAATGCCTTCAACCACAATCTCGGTTTGCTTCGGTGCTGTTACGGTCACGCCTTCAGGCGCTACGTAGTCAACATCGTGAGACAAACCAAGGTTCAGTTTCAATGTGTTGCCAGCAACGGCAGCACGATAACCAACGCCTTGGATTTCAAGTTCTTTCTTGAAACCTTCGGTAACGCCGATGACCAAGTTCGCAATGCGAGTGCGGGACATGCCCCACTGCTGGCGTGCGCGCTTGGACAGACCACGTGGTGTGATCGTTACAGCGTTGTCTTCAACCGCGAGCGTTACATCATCCGTTGCTTTGAACGAACGTGTACCTTTCGGGCCTTTGACTTCGATGGATTGGCCGGTGACAGCGGCAGTAACACCTGCTGGCAACGCGACTGGTTTTTTACCAATACGAGACATCGAGTTCTCCTTAGAATACGGTGCAGAGCACTTCGCCGCCAACATTGGCTGCACGTGCTTTTGCGTCCGACATCACACCCTGTGGGGTGGAGACAATCGACACACCCAAGCCCTGACGGACCACTGGGATGTCATTAACGCCCATGTAAACGCGACGGCCAGGCGTGGAAACACGCTTTAGCTCACGAATTACAGGTTCGCCCTCGTAGTATTTCAGGCTGATTTCGATGGCCGGGTGGCCGTCTTTGCCTGTGATTGCTTCGTAGCCGCGGATGTAACCTTCATCAGCCAGTACGTCCAATACCCAGGCACGCAGCTTTGACGCTGGTGTCTCGACAACGGATTTACCGCGCAATGAAGAGTTACGGATGCGGGTGAGCATATCTGCGATAGGATCGTTCATATCTAATGCCCTTCCTTACCAGCTCGACTTGACCATGCCAGGGATTTGACCGGCAGAGCCGAGGTCCCGTAGCGCGATCCGCGAAATTTTGAGCTTACGGTAGTAAGCGTGTGGACGACCTGTCAGCTGGCAACGGTTGTGCAAGCGGACTGCGGAGGAGTTGCGAGGCAACTTCGCCAGCTTCAAAGAAGCGCGAAAACGCTCTTCCATCGGCAAGTCTTTGTTGTTGATGATTGCTTTCAAAGCGGCACGGCGTTCTGCGTACTGTTTGACAAGCTTCTCACGCTTAACTTCGCGTGCGATCATGGATTTTTTAGCCATATCTTGTTCCTTCCCGCTTACGAATTGAACGGCATGTTGAAAGCTTTCAACAG
>JALZUL010000099.1 GCA_023301665.1 Ascidiaceihabitans sp. | reverse complement strand
TCAGGCCAGCCATTGTCACGCAATTGACGTCCCGTGCTCACGACAAAAGGCGCGCCGATCTCGTTGATAGGAATGGCGTGCGCGGCGGTTAAAACCTGCAAGGTCGTGATGCCTGCGACCACGCGAATGTTTGGGACTGGGTCCAACCGCGCTGCGATCCGCAAAGAGCTGTCATAGAGCGATGGATCACCCCAGATAAGCAAGGCCGCATTCTTTGTATCGCCTGCCGCATCTTTCCATGCTTGGGCAATTGCATCGTGCCACAGGTCGACGTTCTCTAGATACTCTCCATCAGATCTACGTACAGGTAGATCGAATTCAATCACCTTGGGACCGTCCCCAACAACAACCTTGTCAATGATCTGTCGACGCAGGTCGGCGAGATCGGATTTTTCACCACCTTTGCGGGGGATCAAAATCGTTGTGGCCTCTTGGATCGCGCGTGCGCCCTCAAATGTCAGGTGATCAGGGTTCCCGGTTCCGATGCCGATCAGGGTTAGGTTATGCATCGTATTCGTCCGCCAGTGGACCATAAAGGATCAGCGCAGCAGAGGGCGAAAATTCTGCCCTTAACGCGTCAGCCAGCTTAGAAATCGTGGTGCGCTTAAGGATCTGATCAGGGGTGCTCACGGCCTCGGCCAAGAGGGCGGGCGTGTCAGCAGGCAATCCATGGGCCAGTAATTTTTCGACCATCGCTGGAAAGGTGCGCTTGCCCATAAACACAACTGTTGTTGCCATTGGATCAGCCAAGGCGGTTAGGTTGGCATCTTGGGGTAGGGCCCCATCCACATCGTGGCCCGTTACAAACTGCACGCGTCGCGCGGTCAAGCGGCGGGTCAAAGGGATACCTGCGGCCGCGGCCGCAGCACAGGCTGAGGGAATGCCCGGGATAATCTCATAGGCAATGCCCGCGGCGCGTAGGGCAACGAGCTCTTCTTCGAGACGCCCGAACATCCCGCCATCACCGCTTTTCAAACGGACGACACGGGCACCTGTTTGGGCGTAGTCGACAAGAAGCTGACTGACGTGACTTTGCTTGGGTGATGCGCGCCCCGCACGTTTTCCAACACCGACCAAATCGGTTTGTGCGCCTGCGTGCTTCAGGATCGGACCAGAGGATAGATCATCAAACAAAACCGCATCCGCTGATTTTAACCGGTCTACGGCTTTCAGCGTCAACAATTCTGGGTCGCCGGGGCCAGACCCGACAAAGCTAACAAAACCGCTCATTCATTTGCCTCAGCGATGAGGTGGAAAAAGGTGCCAGTGACATTGCCATTGCGCGACCCAGTTTCAGCAACGGGGTTGCCTTCGGCATCAAGTACCTCTGCCAGTGGGGCGTCGGGTTCCTCAAGAATTGTGGAATAGTGAAATTCATGACCGCGCAGCGCGTCCCCTGCAGCAAAGCCAGGCATCGGCGTTATCAAGTGTGCCTTGCGGTAACCAAGGTGGAATTTACGTTTTTCATAAGATGTGACCAATCCCAACAGGCCTAACATGTCGTGCGCGGTGCCTTCTTTGTCGACCAAGGTTTTGCCAAGTGCCATGTAGCCCCCGCATTCCCCGTGGACGGGGCGTGTCTGGGCATGTTTTTGCATTGCCGCGCGGAATGTTGTGGCCGCTGCCAAGGGACCTGCGTGCAGTTCTGGATAGCCGCCCGGCAACCAAACCAAATCGGCATCCCCATCAGGTGCCTGATCCGCGAGGGGTGAAAACGGTAGGATTTCAGCGCCCGCTGCGCGCCATCCCGCCACCAAATGGGGATAGGTAAAAGAAAACGCGGCGTCTTGCGCCAAAGCGATACGCTGCGCTGGGGGCTTTGGTAAAGGACCTGCTGGCAGCGCTGGACCAGAGGTTGCAGCCGCTTTGATCGCCTCTAGATCAACATTCTCACGTAGGAATGTAGCGTAGCCGGTGATCGCAGCCTCAAGATCAGGATGTTCAACCGCTTGGATTAATCCAAGATGACGCTCGGGCAAGGCAAGATCGCCGCGACGTGGCAGGCTGCCCAGCACCTTAATACCGTGTTGCTCCATACCTAGGCGGGTCAATCGTTCGTGGCGTGGTGATGCGACACGGTTCAAGATCACGCCAGCAAAGTTGATGTCGGGATTGTATTTCGCAAAACCCAATGCGGTGGCCGCAGCTGATTGCGCCTGACCACTCACATCAATCACCAAAATGACGCCCCAACCCATTTGTGCGGCGGTCTCGGCGCTTGTGCCATTTCCGGTCGCGCCAGCTTTGGCAACACCGTCGTAAAGCCCCATGGAACCCTCGGCGACAACAATATCTGCACCCTCTGCTTGGGATGAGATCGCCCCCAAAAGTGCAGGCTTCATCGCCCATGTGTCAAAATTAAATGACGCCCGTCCAGCCGCCGCGCGGTGAAAGGCAGGGTCAATATAATCGGGCCCGCTTTTGAAAGGTTGTACGTTCAATCCATCCTCAGCCAAAGCGCGCAGCAGACCAAGCATAACAGTGGTTTTACCTGTGCCTGAACTGGGTGCAGAGATTAGCAAACCTTTGGGCATATCAGTCATTTTTGCTCTCGCTTTCTGGGGTCCAACTGGCCCATGGGCTATCCGCAGATTGTGGACGATATCGGCGGTCATAGTCTGTTGAGTAAAGGCAGCTTTCCTTAAAACCCTCCCCCGCCAATGCAGGCCCAACAAGGATCAGCGCTGTGCGCGCGATCTCTGGTGTCACGACATCCGCGATTGTCGACAAAGTGGCGCGAATGATTTGCTCATCCGGCCACGAGGCGCGGTACACCACCGCAACGGGGCAATCATCGCCGTACGAGGGGCTTAAATCGGCGACCACAGTTTGCAAGTTCTGGATCGACAGGTGGATCGCCAAGGTGGCCCCCGTTGCCGCGAAATTCTTAAGGCTCTCGCCCTCAGGCATCGTTGATGCGCGCCCCGGTGTGCGGGTCAGAACCACGGATTGCGCAAGACCCGGTAACGTCAACTCTGCTCCCAAAGCTGCGGCTGCTGCGGAAAATGATGGCACGCCAGGGGTAACGCTGACGTCGATCCCCTCAGCGCGCAAACGGCGCAACTGCTCGCCCATGGCGGACCAAACGGATAGGTCGCCGGAATGTAGTCGCGCCACATCTTTGCCTGCGTCGGTCGCGGCTTTGATCGTTGCGATGATCGTGTCCAGATCCATCGCCGCCGTGTTGACGATTTCGGCCCCTTCAGGGCAATGGCCTAGGATTTCCTCAGGGACCAGCGAGCCTGCATAAAGGCAAACGGGGCAGGCGGCGATGATGTCGCGGCCGCGCAGGGTCAATAGATCAGCGGCACCAGGGCCTGCGCCAATGAAATGTACGGTCATGTTGTGGGTCCTTTTGCGATGGCGCAGGTCGCCATGCGGTCACTTGAAATGAAACGGGGAGCCTGTAAGGCGGCGTCGGGTCCAAGGGCTGCAAGTGCTGCAGCCTCTGCGACACTTCCGGTCGCGCGATTGGTTTGGCTGGCCTTTGATTGGGTCATCGTCGTTGCGTTTGTGAGCGCTTCGGCGTTGATCGGAATAACCCGTGCGCCGATGCTTTTGGCAAACTTTTGAAAAACGGGGCTGCGGGATTTGTCTTGCGCGGTTGCAATGGCATCGACTGCCGTTTGACCCGCGCGCGCAAATGCGTCTTCGAGGCTTTGCATCGATGCCGCGCTGCGAAACCCGAACCCTGCAACAATCATCGGGTCACGCTCCATTGCACAATCGGGTAAGCGCTGGACCAGCCACGCTTGCTGCCAAGCGGTTTTGAATTTGCGATTTCAATGCGCATCAATTCCCCGCCGAGCCGCGCGTGTGCTTGAGCGACGAGGGCCTCGGATTCTAAGGTGACCGCATTGATCACGAGGCGGCACCCCGTGGGCATTGCCTGCCAAAGGGCCTCTAGCAAGGTATCGTTCAACCCACCGCCAACAAACACCGCATCGGGCTTGGGTAGGGTTGCAAGCGCGTCAACCGATTGCGCGTTGTGGACCTCTAGATGATCTACGCCCAAGGATTGAGCGTTTCGGGCCGCGCGCTTGGCACGTTCTGTGTTTGCCTCAACTGCGCTGGCCGAAAGGCTGGGATGGCTGAGCAACCATTCAATCGCGATTGATCCTGATCCGGTCCCTAAATCCCACAGGTGTTCCCCATGTTTAGGGGCCAAAGCGGACAGGGTAAGGGCACGGATCGGGCGTTTGGTGATTTGGCCGTCATGCTCAAACAACGCATCCGATCGCCCTGATGCCGTGCCAATAGTCTCGCCGTCTCCGCGCATTTCTATCGCCGCGCAAACGGGGTGCTGCACTGGGTTTATGAGTTTGGAAAATTCGGTGACACGTTCGCGTGGACCGCCGAGCGCTTCCATGATCGTAAGGGCGCTGGCACCAAACCTTGCGTCGCTTAGATAGCTGTGGAGCTGCTGCACCGCATCCCCATCTCGTAGCAACACGATGGCGCGTTGCCCGTTTGCCAAGTGCGGCCGTAAGCGGTCTAAAGGGGCTGCGTGAAGGCCAAGGCATAGCGTGCCCTCCAGCGGCCAACCCATCTGTGCCGCAGCCAATGAAAAGGTGGCGGGGCCCGCAATGGATGTCCATTCTGATGGGGATAAATGGCGGGCAATCACGCTGCCTGCACCGAACCAAAATGGATCACCTGAGGCAAGCACAACAACGCGTTGCCCCCGCAGCTCTATCAATTGCGGGATGCCATCCGCAAAGGGGATGGGCCACGTGATCTGTTTGGCGCTCAGCGTCGGCAATAAGCCAAGATGACGTTCCGCGCCCATAATAATTTCGGCGTCTTGCAGCGCCTTGTGGCTTGCAGGCGTTAGGGCATTTGGTCCATCTTCGCCCAGTCCGACAATCGTCAACCAAGGAGTATCAGCCATGACGGATCACCTGCTTGTCCTTGGCGGAACCACCGAAGCGACTGCGCTGGCGCATGTTCTGCATGGTGCGGGCATCAAGGCCATCTTTTCTTATGCGGGTCGCGTGGCGCGCCCCAAACGCCAGCCCTTGCCAACACGAATTGGTGGCTTTGGTGGGGCGAACGGTTTGGCTGAATTCATCACGCAGAACGCGATCACACATGTGGTCGATGCGACCCATCCGTTTGCCGCGCAAATGAGCATGAACGCAGTGAGCGCTTGTGCGTCGAGCGGTGCGAAATTGGTGGCTTTGACGCGGCCCAAGTGGGTCGCGCAAGCTGGTGACCAGTGGCATCATGTGCCGGATATCGCGGGGGCGGTTGCAGCCCTTGATGGCCTTGCGCAAAACGTCATGCTGGCGATTGGGCGTATGCATTTGGAGGCTTTTGCGCCGTGCCCGCAGCATCAATATTTGCTGCGTTTGGTCGATGCGCCAAGCGGCGATGTGCCTTTGCCGAACCGTAGTATCATTGTTGATCAAGGACCGTTTAGCATCGAGAACGACATCGCCCTGATGCGTGAGCATGCCATCAATGTTGTTGTCGCCAAAAACGCAGGCGGCAGTGGAGCGCGTGCTAAAATTGACGCGGCGCGCAGCCTGGGTATTCCGATCATCATGATCGATCGCCCGAAAATCGCAGAGCGG
>JALZUL010000098.1 GCA_023301665.1 Ascidiaceihabitans sp. | reverse complement strand
GGCTGCTTTGGTTGGCGCGCTGATCCTTGGACCACGCATCGGTAAATACAAAGATGGCCGCACAATCCCAATGCCAGGTTCAAACCTGACACTTGCAACATTGGGTACGTTCATCCTGTGGATGGGTTGGTTCGGCTTTAACGGTGGCTCACAGTTGGCCATGGGTACAATTGGCGACGTTGCAGACATCAGCCGCATCTTCTCAAACACCAACACAGCTGCGGCTGGCGGGTCTTTGGCAGCCTTGATCCTGACACAGCTTCTGTACAAGAAACCTGACCTTACAATGATCTTGAACGGTGCATTGGCTGGTTTGGTTGCAATTACAGCTGAACCACTGACACCAACATTGCTTGAAGCAACGTTGATCGGTGCCGTTGGTGGTGTGATCGTGGTCTTCGCAGTACCATTCCTAGACAAGCTGAAAATCGACGACGTGGTTGGTGCGATCCCAGTTCACTTGTTCGCCGGTATCTGGGGTACAATTGCTGTTGTATTCACAAACTCAGACGCGTCTTTGGTCACTCAGCTATATTCCATCCTTGTCGTAGGTGTCTTCACAGTTGTTGCATCAGGTATCGTATGGTTCATCCTTAAAGCAGTGGTTGGCATCCGAGTATCAGAAGAAGCTGAGATTGCTGGTTTGGACATGTCCGAGCTTGGTATGGAAGCATATCCTGAGTTCTCAAAAGGCTAAGCTAACGCTTACCCAACTATGCTAAAAATCAAGGCCCGGATGCTTAAAAGCGTTCGGGCCTTTTTATGTCTAACGGGACACACGCTTTGTTAAGGGGCGAATTGCAAAGGCCATCTCACCCCCATCAAAGACCTTTTTGTACCTATATTCGTACATCAACTAGGTTCTATTTGGTCGGTTGATCGCCGTGAGCGCGGCTATTTGAGCGTTTTACATGATTGGTTGATGAAAAAATTGTGAGTTATAAAAAACCTTGTCCGTTTGATTTTTTGAAACATTGATGCCATCAGAAGGCATGGAGTTTTTACACGTAAGTCACAACACTACACTTATTTTCGCGTCTATAGTAATTGCGATGGTTGCGGGTTTCACGGGTTTGACCCTTTCCAAGGACCTTTCCCGACAAAGCGTTGTGCGCCGAAAAGTATCTGTCGCGATGTCGGCCATTGCCTTGGGTGGTGGAATTTGGTCGATGCATTTCGTGGCAATGCTTGGCATTCAGATGCCAATTCTGTTTTTTTATGATGCCGCTATTACGTTGGCATCGGCATTGCTTGCTATCTTGATTGTTGGTGCCGCTTTGCTGTTACTGCATTTTCGCGAACGAACACCTTTTACCTTGTCAGTTGCAGGTGCCATGGTTGGATGTGGCATATTGGCGATGCATTACGTCGGGATGGCGGGGCTTCAATTGTGCCGCGCAGTTTATACGCCTTTAGGAGTTATTTTGACTGGCGTGGCCGCTGTCGGGCTTTGTATTGCCGCGTTTTGGATTGCTTATGGCCGACGGACAAATCGCAACATCTTATTGGGAACGTTGTGCTTTGGGGCTGCCGTAAGTGCCGTTCATTTTGCCGCCATGTCCGGGACCAATTTTGTCGCTGTCCCGAGGTTGCAAGAGTTTGGCCCAGTGATGAGCAATGAAACACTTGCGATGGGAGTCATCTTTTCAAGCTTCATGATTTTTGGTGCATTCCTTTGGATGGGGGTAACGTTCTTTGAACCAACTGCGGCTAGCACTGCTAAAGATCCGATCGCGCCCCCCCCAAAAAAACCAAGCGATCCTGCGTCCAATCCACCACGAGGGTCCCACCGCATTCCATGCGAGCACAATGGTGTCACCAAATTGGTTGCCCCAAAAGAGGTAGCGTTCGTTCAAGCTGAAGGCCATTACACCAACGTATTCACCAAAGATGGGAAATATTTTTGCGGTTTGCCAATTACGGAAGCGTTAACCCGGCTCGAAGCCGAAGGTTTTGTTCAAACCCATCGTAGCTATTTGGTGAACCCTGCTCAGGTAAATGTCTTTGAACGACTCAAAGACACCGGCATTTGTCGCTTTGCAGCGCCACATCTACCGCCTGTCCCCGTCAGCCGCTCACACCTCAAGGGTGTGCGGTCCGTACTTGGCCTCTAACCTTTCGCATTTCGTGCAAGCCTAAGCGCATTTCGTGAAAAACAACGATCATTTCGTTGAATAACCCGAGCGTCTGCATACCGCTGCGTACAATCTGACCTCCTGACACTTAATTGCGGAAATGGGAGGCGAAGCAATGATACCAGCGGCGTTTGAGTATTACAGGCCGACAGACATAGCGGGCGTAATTGCACTGCTAGAAGAACATGGCGACGAAGCGCGTGTGATCGCGGGGGGCCACAGTCTGATCCCCATGATGAAATTGCGGATGGCCGACGTCGAGCACTTGATCGACTTACAAGACATCTCGGAATTGGTTGGGATCACCATCGAAGACGGTGTTGTACGCATCGGCGCGATGACCACTCAACACGACATCATCAATTCAGATGAGCTTGCACAAGCGGCTCCAATCATGGGTGAAGCGGCTGTTCTGATCGCGGACCCCCAGGTGCGTTACATGGGCACTGTGGGTGGCAACGTGGCGAACGGTGATCCAGCCAACGACATGCCCGGTTTAATGCAATGCTTGAATGCGCAGCTGCACCTGACAGGCCCGGATGGGGATCGCACGGTTGATGCGCGTGACTTTTACGAGTCTGCGTTTGACACCGAGCGTGAAGATGACGAGGTGCTGACGTCAGTGTCTTTTGCCGCTCCAAAAGGTGGCTACGCTTATGAAAAGCAAAAGCGCAAAATCGGTGATTACGCGACTGCAGCTGCTGCGGTTCAGATCACCAAAGAAGATGGCAAAGTTGCAACCGCATCCATTGCGATGACAAACTTGGCGGACACGCCTGTTTGGTCAGAAGCCGCGGCAGATGCTTTGGTTGGAACCCCCTGCGACGAAGCTGCGATCAAGGCAGCCATCGCGGGCATGCTCGAAGATATTGACCCCACCGAAGACAACCGCGGACCGGTGGCCTTTAAACGCCACGCCGCAAGCATCGTACTGGGCCGCGCCATCGCGCGCGCTTGGTCACGCGCATAGGGAGGAAAACACATGTCAAACAAAATGCACGTCAAAC
>JALZUL010000097.1 GCA_023301665.1 Ascidiaceihabitans sp. | reverse complement strand
GGGCGTTCCGCGGCTGGAGTACCTGGGCGGGTCGAGTACTTAAAGGAATACGCGTATCCGTATTTCACGGCTTCAACTAAATCGAGGGTCGCTTGAAAGTCTGCTTCGGTCTCTTCTGGGAAGCCAACGATGAAGTCACCAGAAAGCACGATGTCAGGGCGTGCTTTTCGAATGCGTTCAATCACGCGCAAATAGCTTTCAGCGGTGTGGCTACGATTCATCCGTTTCAGAATGCGGTCGCTTCCAGCCTGAACTGGCAGGTGAAGGTAAGGCATCAATTTGGCACAATTCCCATGCGCCTCGATCAAGTCGTCGGTCATGTCGTTGGGGTGACTTGTCGTGAAACGAATACGTTCCAGCCCATCAACTTTGTCCAGTTCCCAGATCAATTGCGCTAAAGTAAAGTCGCGTCCGTTGGGCCCTTCTCCGTGATAGGCATTTACGTTCTGCCCTAGCAAAGTGATTTCGCGCACGCCGCGCTCTACAAGGTTACGCGCCTCATCAAGGATACGTGACACAGGGCGACTGACCTCAGCACCACGTGTATAGGGGACAACACAGAAAGCGCAGAATTTGTCACATCCTTCTTGTACCGTCAAAAAGGCCGTTGGCCCGCGCAACGCCTTTGGGCGCGCTTTGAGTTTTTCGAACTTATCTTCTTCAGGGAAATCCGTGTCTAGCGCGCGATTGCCTTTTTGAACCTCCGCCTCCATCTCTGGAAGCCGGTGATAGGATTGTGGCCCGACAACAAGATCAACCAATGGCTGACGGCGCATGATCTCACCGCCCTCGGCTTGAGCCACGCAACCAGCAACACCAATTTTCAAATCAGGCTTTGCATCTTTAAATTTACGCAAGCGTCCAAGGTCGGAATACACCTTTTCCACAGCCTTTTCGCGGATGTGGCAGGTGTTGAGCAGAATCATATCTGCATCTTCTTGGTTTTGGGTCTCGACATACCCCTGACCGCCCAAAGCTTCAGACATGCGCTCACTGTCGTAAACGTTCATCTGGCAACCGAAGGTTTTGATGAAGAGCTTCTTTGGGCTAGTCATAGTCAGGATCCGAATTCATTTTCACGATTGTTTGCCCTCTAACAGGGGGAAGTGCCGCTTGCAATGCGCGCTGAATTGGAGGATTCTAACACCAACGCGCAAAATAGGCCACTTATGCAGTACGATAGTCTCGACAACTTCCTAAAAGAGGGTGCCGCCGCTTTGGCGAAAGGACCCATTGCAATCGTTTTGGTAGAGGATGATGTCGAGATCGCCACAACCTTGCGCCATCACTTGCAAGCAGGCTTTGCCAGCATCGTCGTTTTCATGCCAAACGCGTTCGAGTTGCCAATCGACTTACAAGCAACCGTACATCGTGTCACCTATAGTATGGATGCAGACGGCGCGATGGAAAACGCGGTCAACAGCATCATCGCGGCAGCGCCCGGCATATGGATGTATTACTGCTTTAATGCCGAATATTTATTCCACCCCTTCTGCGAGACGCGGTCTATTGGTGAGATGCTCGCCTTCCATACCGAAGAGCGGCGCGATGCGATGCTGACCTATGTGGTTGACCTATACTCTGATGATTTAGACGTTGATCATGATGCGGTATCCTTGGACCGCGCACATTTGGATCGCTCAGGGTATTACGCTTTGGCCCGCCCCGATCTCGACAACCACAATCATCCCAAAGAACGCCAGTTGGATTTCTTTGGTGGATTGCGCTGGCGTTACGAAGAACACGTGCCAGCTGCGCGTCGCAAAATCGACCGTATCGCGCTGTTTAAATCTAAAGACGGTTTAAAGTTACGTGCCGATCACACGTTCAATGACGAGGAATACAATACCTTTGCGTGCCCATGGCATCACAACCTAACATCAGCGATTTGTTCGTTTCGCACGGCAAAAGCACTAAAAAGCAACCCAGGCAGTACTTTTGATATTCAAACATTCAAATGGCACAACTCCGCCCCGTTTGAATGGCATTCCCGCCAATTGCTTGATCTGGGCCTGATGGAACCGGGGCAATGGTTTTAATACCGCTTTTTGCAGCCTACCCTAAAATACCGTAACGCGCTGCGAGATAAAGCGCGCGGTTCACACCAGCGCTACGGGTCAAAGGCGCGCGTCAAAACGCCACAGCAGGTATTCAGAACGCAAAAGAGATGTTTTAAGTTTTGCGCCGCAAACGAATAACCACATCAACAGATGCGATTTCCGCGCCTTCAGGTGCATCAGGCAACCGCGCAATCACGAGCTGATCAGAGGGCGCATCGGTGAGCTTTGCTTCATCTTCCCAATAAAAATGCGGATGATCATGGGTGTTCGTATCAAAGTAGCTCTTGGAGCCATCTACAGTGACTTCTTGCATTAAGCCCGCATCGCAAAACGCGCTTAGCGTATTATACACAGTCGCAAGCGACACGGCATTGCCCTTGTCGCGCGCCGCTTCAAACAGGCTTTCAGCTGTCACATGGCGATGATTTCCATCCCCAACCAAAAGCGCTGCCAGAGTCACGCGTTGGCGTGTGGGGCGAAGGCCCGCAGTTGCCAGCCATTCCGTGCCTATCTGTTCTAGAGACATCTGTTACGCGCCTTTGCAAATCATTCTCATTCCCTATCTAGAGCGCACTCAAGTGATTTTCAATTCCTTTCCCTATTTTGCATTGCAAATGAACACTTCAACCCTACCTAGCGGTACGACTTCTCTCGTCGCACTTGCAGGACCACAAATTGCGATGTTAGAGGGTGTACAACACAATATACGATCAGGAGAGCTGCCAAGATGTCCGACTACCCAACAAGTTTCGATAAGGACGACCTGCTCAAATGTGCGCGCGGTGAATTATTCGGAGAGGGCAACGCCCAACTCCCTGCCCCGCCCATGCTGATGATGGACCGCATTCTGGATATTTCCGGTGATGGTGGTGCACATGGTAAAGGTCACGTTCTCGCAGAATTCGACATTACGCCAGACCTATGGTTCTTTGACTGCCATTTCCCAGGCAACCCGATCATGCCTGGTTGCTTAGGTCTTGATGGCTTATGGCAACTGACCGGTTTCAACTTGGGCTGGCGCGGCTGGCAAGGCCGCGGCTATGCCTTGGGTGTAGGCGAAGTGAAATTGACCGGCATGGTACGTCCTGATCGCAAAAAGCTGACCTACAAAATTGACTTTACCAAAGCCTTGCAAACACGCCGCCTGACGATGGGCGTTGCAGACGGCATCGTAGAAGCTGACGGCGAAGTCATCTATATGGTAAAAGATATGAAGGTCGCTTTGTCCGAAACGTAAATATGCTTTTGGACGAACAAAGTTATAAATGATAGCAGATCGGCAAGAGATCTGCATTTGAACAAGGAGAGCGCCATGCGCCGCGTCGTTGTGACAGGCTTGGGCATCGTTTCAAGTATTGGTAATAATGTTGAAGAAGTTTTGGCAAGTTTGCACGCCGGAACATCAGGCATTGTCGCAAGCCCCGAAATGGCAGAACACGGCTTTCGCAGCCAAATCGCTGGTACATTGAAGCTCGATGTTGCCGAACATGTCGACAAACGCACATTGCGTTTCATGGGGCCAGGTGCCGCATATGCACATATTGCCATGGGGCAAGCGATCAAAGACGCAGGGCTAACCGAAGCTGAAATCGTCAACGAGCGTACTGGCCTTGTCGCCGGATCAGGTGGCCCATCAACGTCAGCAATGCTGACCGCGCACCAAACCGTTGCAAAGACTGGTGCCACGAAACGGATCGGCCCATTTGCCGTACCAAAATGCATGTCCTCAACGATCAGCGCCAACCTTTCCACGGCGTACAAAATTAAGGGCATCAACTATTCGATCACATCAGCTTGCTCGACATCGCTGCACTGCATCGGCAACGCGGCAGAACAAATCATGATGGGCAAGCAAGATATCATGTTCGCAGGTGGCGGCGAAGAACTTGATTGGACCCTGTCCTGCTTGTTTGATGCTATGGGTGCGATGAGCAGCAAATATAACGACACGCCAGATCAAGCGAGCCGCGCATTTGATGCGGATCGTGATGGGTTTGTCATTTCCGGCGGTGGCGGGATTGTCGTGCTCGAAGATCTTGATCACGCACTTGCGCGCGGCGCGAAAATTTACGCAGAAGTGACCGGCTATGCTGCAACGTCTGATGGTCACGACATGGTTGCACCATCTGGTGAAGGCGGCGAACGCGCGATGCGCTTGGCCCTGTCCACACTGCCAAAAGATCGCAAAGTAGGCTACATCAACGCGCATGGCACCTCGACGCCCGTTGGCGATGTTGGCGAAATCGAAGCCGTCCGCCGCGTCTTTGGCGAAGGCAGCACACCACCCGTCAGCTCAACCAAATCTATGACGGGCCATGCACAGGGCGCTGCTGGCGCATTGGAAGCCATTTTCAGCACGCTGATGCTGGACAATGACTTTATCGCACGCTCCATCAACGTCAAAACGCTTGATCCAGCCCTGAAAGCTGCCGAGATTGCACTCGAGACCACGCAGAATGCAGGCCTCGACAGTGTTATGACAAATTCATTCGGCTTCGGCGGAACAAACGGGTCTATGATCCTATCAAAGTATCACGGGTAATTAGATTATATGACCAATATGTTAGCAGGAAAACGCGGCCTTATCATGGGCGTAGCAAATGAACGTTCTATCGCTTGGGGCATTGCAAAAGCGATGTCTGAAGCAGGTGCCGAATTGGCATTTACCTACCAAGGTGAAGCATTCGGCAAACGCCTTGAGCCATTGGCCCAATCCGTCGGATCAGACTTTATGGTTGATGTTGATGTGACCGATGATGAAAGCTTAGACGCCGCATTCGATGCCTTGGGCGCACGCTGGCCCACAATCGACTTTGTTGTGCATGCCATTGCATTTTCAGACAAATCTGAGCTGACAGGCCGTTTCTTGAACACGTCACGTGCCAACTTTAAGCACTCCATGGATATCTCGGCCTACTCGTTCATCGAAGTGGCGCGCCGTGCGCACCCGATGATGACAGAGAACGGCGGCTCCCTTTTGACGCTGACCTATCAAGGGTCAAACCGCGTTGTGCCAAACTACAACGTCATGGGGGTTGCCAAAGCCGCATTGGAATCAGCAACGCGCTACTTGGCCAATGATCTTGGTCCAGAAGGCATCCGCGTGAATGCAATTTCACCGGGTCCGATGAAAACACTGGCTGGCGCGGCGATTGGTGGGGCACGTAAAACGTACAAGCACACCGATCAGAACGCACCGCTTCGCTCAAACGCAACACTGGAAGCAGTGGGTGGCACAGCTGTTTACCTGACTTCAGATGCGGGTGCTTGCACCACAGGCGAAGTTATCCGCGTCGACGGCGGCTTCCACGTTTTGGGCATGCCACAGCCAGATCACCTTTAAGATCCAGAGCTAACAAACAAAAAAGGTGCGCTAAATGCGCACCTTTTCTCATTCTAGGGTAAGGCGTGAAATTCAACGCCGGACCAGTTTAGCCAATGCTGACAATCTCGATGTCAAACGTCAGGTCCTTGCCGGCCAACGCGTGGTTCGCATCTAGCGTGACAGTCGCCTCATCCATTTCAACAACCGTCACTGGCAGTGGCTGACCGCTTGGGGTCTGCATGTGCAGTGTTAGACCGATTTCCAAAGTGATATCCTCAGGGATGCCTTCACGTGGTACCGCTTGCTTCATATCAGGGTTGCTCGCGCCATATGCCAAATCACATGGAATTTGCACCAGCTTCTTTTCGCCCACAACCATGCCTGGCAAAGCTTGATCCAAGCCGGGAATGATTTGGCCCGACCCCACTTCGAACTCCAACGGCGCGCGCCCTTCAGAACTGTCAAAAACGCTGCCGTCTTCCAATGTGCCAGTGTAGTGGATGCCTACTTTGTCGCCTGTCTTAATCTCGGTCACGCCATGTCCTTCATGTCTTATAAAAAATTTGCGGCACACTGCCCTTAAATCGCCCCGATGGTAAAGCGGTCTTTTGCTCTTTTGGTTTCTTAAAGCCCGTGCCAGTGTACCTCAAAGAGGAGACCGCACATGCCAATCACCACCTGTATTTTCGACGCCTATGGTACATTGTTTGACGTAGCAGCTGCCGCACGCCAAGCCGCAAGCGAACCTGCCTTTTCACAAATCAAAGACAATTGGCCCCAGCTCGCGGATCACTGGCGCTTAAAACAACTGCAATACACGTGGCTGCGCGCCATCACCGATGCACATACGGATTTTTGGCAAGTCACCCAAGATGGTCTTGATTGGGCACTTGAGAAAACAGGCGTAGACGGCGACCCTGCCCTGCGCGAACGTCTTTTGGCTTTATATTGGGAACTGCAGGCCTACCCCGAAGTTCCCAAAATGTTGCAAACCTTAAAAGAAGCAGGGTTAAACACCGCTATTTTGTCCAATGGCTCGCCCGCAATGTTAGAGGGCGCTGTCAAATCGGCAGGTATTGGCGCGCTACTTGATGCCAACCTATCGGTTGAAAGTGTTGGTATTTTCAAACCTGACGCGCGTATTTACGATTTGGTTGGTCAGCGTTTTAATTGCGCGAAGGACGAGGTGTTGTTTGTATCCTCAAATGGCTGGGACGCAGCTGGCGCTGCTGGCTACGGCTTCACGACCGCATGGGTCAACCGCGCCAAAGAACCTGTGGACCGCCTGCCTTGGACCCCACAGCACCAACTAAGTGACCTCACTGACATCCCGAAACTGGCAGGTCTTTGATGCCAAAGTTTACGACCTCTGATGGCCTGTCGCTCCACTACACTGATGAAGGGAGCGGCCTGCCCATCTTATGTTTGGCCGGGCTTACCCGAACTGGTCAAGATTTCGACTACGTTGCACCGGTGTTATCAAATCACCGCGTGATCCGACTTGATTATCGTGGGCGCGGACAATCGGATTGGGATCAAAACTGGCAAAACTACACGGTGCCCATCGAATCCCGTGATGCAATCGAGCTGCTTGATCACCTAAAGCTTGAAGCTGCCGCTATTATTGGAACCTCACGTGGTGGTCTCATTGCGATGGGTCTTGCCGCCTTTGTCCCACAGCGCCTTCTAGGTGTTGCGTTAAATGACATCGGCCCAGAGCTCGCGGCCGAGGGTTTAGAAAGCGTCATGACCTATTTAGGACGTCGCCCAACCGCATCCACCTTTGAAGACGCGGCAGAAGCTCTTGAAAAAGCGCTAACCGGCTTTGCCAACGTACCGAAATCACGCTGGATGGCCGAAGCGCAAAAGCTCTATGTCAAAGACGACGTAGGTCTAAACTTTACTTACGATCCCAAATTGCGCGACGCGATTGAGAAGCCCACGGAAAAGCCGGACCTTTGGCCATTCTTTGATGCGCTGAAAGGCAAGCCACTTTGTTGTATCCGTGGCGCAAATTCCGATCTCCTCACAGCACAAACACTTTCCAAGATGCAAGAAAGACGCCCCGACATGATTGCGGCAACTGTGCCCGATCGCGCACACATACCGTTCTTAGATGAACCACAATCCGTTGACGCCATAACCGCTTGGCTGGAGAAAATAATATGAACATCGATATGATCCGCGCCGCCCAAAAACGCTTGGACGGGCATGCACGCCGTACACCTCTGTTGAACTCTCCCTATTTGGACGAGATCGCAGGTCGGCGCGTTTGGGTGAAACCTGAGTGTCTTCAACACACCGGCAGCTTTAAATTTCGCGGCGGTTGGTCGGCGCTGTCTGCTCTTGATCCAACAGTCCGCGATCAGGGCGTGATTGCATTTTCAAGCGGCAATCACGCCCAAGGCGTTGCCTTTGCCGCCCGCGAACATGGCACAAGCGCCGTTATCATCATGCCCTCAGATGCACCTGCCTTAAAAATCGCCAACACCCGCGCCCTTGGCGCTGAGGTGGTGCTTTACGAACGTGGTTCTGAGGATCGTGATGCCATTGGTGACAAACTATCGAAAGAGCGTGGGCTGACCCTGATCAAACCATTCGATGAGCCACAAGTGATTGCGGGTCAAGGCACTGTTGGCCTTGAAATCGCCGAACAAGCGGCAGCGCATGGCGTTACCAAAGCTGACGTTGTCGTTTGTTGTGGCGGTGGTGGGCTAACAGGTGGCATCGCTTTGGCACTGGAGGCGGACGCCCCCCAAATGCGCGTGCGCCCCGCAGAACCCGAAGGATTTGACGATGTGGCGCGTTCGCTCAAATCTGGTGAGATCGAAAAGAACGATCGCGCCTCTGGTAATATTTGTGATGCGATCATTACCCCACAACCCGGAGAGATTACCTTTCCAATCATGCATCGTCTTTGTGGCGCAGGGCTTATCGTATCAGAGGACGAAGTCATGAAAACAATGGTCCACGCCTTTAACCGCCTCAAACTTGTGGTCGAGCCGGGTGGCGCGGTGGCGCTTGCCTCTGCCCTTTTCCGTCAAGATGAAATAGAAGGGGATGACGTCATCGTCGTCATCTCTGGCGGCAATGTTGACGCCACCGTTTTCCAATCCGCCCTATCCCGCTTTGGAGCTTGATATGACACGTTTCACCATCGCCAGTTTCAACGTCAAAAACCTGATTGGGGCAGACCAAGAATATTACAAATTCCAAAAATACACACCCGAGGAATATGCGTGGAAAGCTGATTGGCTGGCAGAGCAATTGCAAACCATGGATGCCGATATCGTCGGTTTTCAAGAGATCTTTGACGAAAGCGCTCTGCGCGATGTCATTGCAGAGGCCGACGCCGAAGGTATCCAAGCCAATGAGGCGCACATACCGGGAAAGAACAAACGCTATCGCAAGAAAGCGATCTTTCGCAAACTCGCCTATTCGCCTTACACCGATGCAGCACTCGCCTTCGCACCGAACCTAAATGACGGAGCACCGGGCCAACGCCGTCCGGGCCTTGCGATCCTATCGCGATTTGGTTTCGTGGGGGAACCTGAGGTGATCCAAGACCTTGAGGAAGATCAAATCAACTGGACTGGCACCAGCCAAACCGGCAGCTATGTTTTGCACCGGCTGTCCCGTCCGATCCTTAAGGTGCGTATTCCCCTTGGTGATGCGGTGGTGACTGTTTTCAATTGCCATCTCAAATCCAAACTCGGTGAATATGACATGCCCGAAGGCGCGCAATTCCCTGCGGAAGCCGATTTGACCGCTTATGACCCTGTTGGGCGTGCGATGGGTGCGATGCGCGCATCGATGCGGCGGATGGCGGAAGCCTGTGTTTTGCGCCGCCTGATTGTCGAGGAACTGCAAGCGGGCAGACCAGTTATGGTCATGGGTGATTTTAATGACGGCGAACACGCCGTCAGCAGCGAAATCATCAGCGGTGAAGCACCGTTCAAGAATTATTCGTGGATGCTACGCCACGATGCCAAAGCCTCAAACGAGCGCTATTCCAAAGAACAAAATGTTCAAATCACCGAAGACATCGAAAGCGTGCGTTTACATTCTGCTGAAAAACAATTCGTGCGTAAATCTGCCCGCGACATGGTATTCACAGCCGCCTTTGGGGGCAATTTCGAGAGCATCGATCAAATTTACATGTCGCGCCACTTCTTGGCAGATGCCCCGAACAGCTTGGGTGAAATGGAATATTTCAGCGTTCTGAATGACCATCTGACCGATGGAAGCCACCCCGAGGCCCCCTATAATAAACTCGCTTCAGACCACGGACAAATCATCGCCCATATGCGTCTGAACGACCAACAGGAGACACGATAACTCATGAGTTTTGCTGATTTAGGCACCGTAAAATTACATTACCGCATTGAAGGGCCAGACGATGGCGCACCGGTGGTCTTTGCCAACTCTCTTGGGACGGACCTGCACCTATGGGACCCAATCATGCCGTTGTTGCCAAAAGGCTTGCGGATTTTACGCTTTGACAAACGCGGTCACGGGCAAAGCTCTTGCCCGCCTGCGCCCTATTCAATGGGGGCGATGGTGTCTGACACTGAAAAGTTGATGGAGCACACAGGTTTCAAAGACGCATTGTTTGTGGGCCTCTCCGTTGGCGGGATGATCGCACAAGGCTTGGCTGTTAAACGGCTCGATTTGGTTCGCACGATGGTCTTGTCCAACACGGCTGCAAAAATTGGCAATCAGGCCATGTGGAACGACCGTATCGAAACGGTCAAAAGCGCCGGTATCGAGGCCCTAGCAGATTCAGTGATGGAACGCTGGTTTTCCAAAGCCTTTCGTGCAGGACCTGACGTTAGCTTTTGGCGCGACATGGTCACCTCACAACCAACCGAGGGTTACGTGGGATGCTGCGCTGCGATCTCTGGCACGGATTTCTACACGCCCACTGCGAGTTTGCGCCTACCTACGTTGGCCATTGCAGGCTCTGAAGATGGTTCAACCCCACCTGATCTAGTACGCGAAACCGCTGATCTTATTCCGGGCAGCCAGTTCCACTTGATCCGCAAAGCTGGGCACTTACCTTGCGTGGAGCACCCCCAAGAATTCGCGCGGCTTTTGACCGAATTCATGCGCTCCACCGGACATATCTAACAGGACTTATTAAAAAATGGCAGCTAGCGTTTTTGACAGCCCACTTTTTGCGAAACTCTTCTCGGCTGGTGAAATGGGGCGCTTGTTCACGGACAGTGCGGCTGTGCGCGCTATGCTTCTGGTCGAAGGGGCACTTGCCAAAGTGCAAGGCAAACAGGGGGTTATACCGGAGCTCAGCGGCGCGGCCATTCACCGCGCGAGCTTGGAAATCGCGATTGACCCGGGTGCCATCGCCGCGTCAACCGGTGAAAATGGTGTTTGTGTACCGGGGCTTGTCGACGCTTTTCGTAAGGAAATGGAAGCGCCTGAGCACAGCGCCTTTGTGCATTTCGGAGCCACCAGCCAAGATATCATCGACACCGCATTGATGCTGCGCCTACGCCAAGCATTGCTGTTGGCAGAGGCGGACCTAAAAACAATTCTAAACGCATTGGCCACCCAGGCTGAAAAATATGCAGACCAGCCCATGCCCGCGCGTACATTTGGGCAGCACGCGACACCAACCAGCTGGGGCTATGTCATTGCGTCTTGGGGTGCGCCGTTATTGGATGCGCTGGCGGAACTGGAAAATGTGCGCGCAGCATCTCTTTGGGTTTCCCTTGGTGGGGCCGCGGGAACCTCATCCGCTTTAGGCCCGCTCGCAGATGAAACACGCCAAGATCTCGCGAAGGCATTGGGCTTAAATGATCCACAACGCAATTGGCACACAGACCGCAGCCCCGTGCTGCGCATTGCGGATTGGATGGCGCGGGTTACGTCAGCGCTTGCGACCATTGGGCAAGGCCTCATCGCGCTCACCAGCAGCGACATTCAGGAGGTGTCACTGGGAAAAAGCGGTGCCTCATCGACGCTACCGCAGAAACAAAACCCGATCGGGCCCAGCGCCCTAGTGGCGTTGTCCCATCAAACCGCTGGGCTGCGTGCGTCGCTACACAACGCGGCTGCGCACCAGCATCAACGCGATGGCGTTGCGTGGTTCACGGAATGGATGGTCCTGCCCCAGATCATGCTATCAGGCGCATCCGCGCTCGAGCATGCCAAGAGCATTACACAAAAATTGGCCCCTCAGGCAGACCAAATGAACAGAGCCTTAAGCACCAACGGGCTCATCTATGCCGAAGCTCTTAGTTTTGCATTGACCGAAATCATGCCCCGACCCGAGGCACAGTCAACCACCAAAGAGCTTTGCAAAAAAGTGGCCGAGAGCGGTGGCGATTTAGGGACGTTGGCGCTCAAAGCCTATCCTGCACTCGATCCGAACACATTCCGAGCCAGTAAGCAAATGGGCCAAGCTCCCCATGAAGCACGCGCATTTGTTGTCAAAGTAAGGGGCCTCTAAGGTGCCGCTACCGATCATATTCATCATGCTTACAGTCATGATCGATGCGATGGGCATTGGGCTTATCATGCCTGTTATGCCCGATCTATTGATCCAAGTTCGAGGCGGAACATTGGGGTCTGCCGCGCTTTGGGGTGGGTTGCTTGCCACATCATTTGCAGCAATGCAGTTCCTATTTGGCCCCGTTATTGGGGGCTTGTCAGACCGGTTCGGTCGTCGCCCCGTCTTACTCATTTCTTTGCTGGTCATGGCTGTCGATTACTTGGTTATGGCAGTTGCAGGCACCATTTGGCTGTTGTTGATTGGGCGGGTTATTGGTGGGATCACCGCCGCCACCCATTCCACAGCAAACGCTTATATCGCCGATATTTCCAAACCCGAAGACAAGGCCGCCAATTTTGGACTTATCGGAGCAGCCTTTGGGATTGGTTTTGTGTTGGGTCCGATGGTTGGCGGGATTTTGGCAGAATACGGAACCCGCGCGCCGTTTTACGCAGCGGCGGCACTATCGGCAGCCAACGCAGTGTTTGGTTTCTTCGTTCTGAAAGAAACCGTGACAGATGCGATCCGCCGCCCCTTTTCTATCAAACGTGCGAACCCGTTCGGGGCCTTTAAGATCCTAAGTAAAATGCCCACAATCGCACCGCTGTTGGTGGTGTTTTTTATCTATCAAGTCGCCTTTACGGTCTACCCCGCGATCTGGAGTTACTTTGGCAAAGAGCGCTTTGATTGGGATCCAACCACGATCGGGCTTTCCCTTGGCTTGTTCGGCCTGAGTTTCGCGCTTGTTCAGGGCCTGCTGATCCGCCCAGCGCTTAAGTATTTTGGCGAACAGCTCACAGTTATTTATGGCCTATGGCTAGACGTCTTAGCATTTGCTTTGTTGGCGGTTGTCACCTCGGGAACGCTGGCCCTTATTTTGATCCCCATCGCCGCCTTAGCGGGCATTGCAACGCCTGCCCTCCAAGGGATCATGTCGCGCGCTGTCGGCGATGATCAACAGGGCGAATTGCAAGGCGCGCTGACCTCTATCTCAGCTTTGGCGATGATTATCTCGCCCATCGCCATGACCACTACTTTTGCGGCCTTCACGGGGGAAAACGCGCCAATTTATTTCCCTGGCGCTCCCTTTTTGTTGGCCTTGGTCTTGTTGCTTGGTGCGATCGGTCTATTCACCCGACACCGCGCTGTGGGCGTTGGTCCTGATTAACACCAACGCACAGTGCCGTTACCCTTTAGACCGCGCGAGACTGTCGCTGACAAAGCCAAGCCAGTTCTCGTTACAAATCTTTGCTATCAAATCATCGCTGTAGCCGTGATCCGCCATTCCTGTACGCAACACATCCAGATCAGCGGCGCTTGTGATGCCTTGTGGTAACGGTGCGCCGTCAAAATCGGACCCAAGCCCCACGTGATCCTCGCCCGCGACCTCAATCATATGATCAAGTTTATTATCCCAGAAAGCA
>JALZUL010000096.1 GCA_023301665.1 Ascidiaceihabitans sp. | reverse complement strand
AGACGTAAATCCGACCACTGGGCTTCGGCCAGTTTTAGTTTGATTGAGGTCGGTTGTGGGCGCGCGGATTCAATGGCGCTGATATCCCATGGTTTGTCAAAGCTGACTTCACCGTCCAATGTGAAGGTATCGAATGTTAGAGGCCAGTCCTCAGGAATACGCAACGCCGCGCGCGGGATGTTTCCAGGCCGAAGGTCTGCAGCTTCAGCGACAAATCTATAGGTTTGGGGTGCCGTGGAGCTCTGATCCATCGTTAGGGTTAGATTGCGGGCACTTACAAGCGAACCTACAGACGATGAAACCGACCATGCGTTTGAAACGGATGATATTTTTTCCAGCTCTAAGGACGGGCCAGGATGCAGACGCATTTCAGCGGTGGCATCAGACAGCGTCAACGATGATTGCCCTTGCGGGGATGCAAAAGAAATCGAGTCATTGGGAAATTTTAGGGTCACATCACCAGGCCAATGGGTTGGCGCGCCAATTGATAGGTCAGGCAGGGTCACAACAAGCCCACTCGCCGTATCTGCTAGAATGATATCATCCAGATCAGCACGAACACGCATCGGAAACCCGCGCAGATCCAACGATGCGTAGTCTGCTTGCCAGCCAGCGCTACGACGATCCTCGAACCATGCATCAAGAGCAGATCTCAAGCCCCAACCAAAGGTTGCCCACCACGCGCACCACAAAATGGCGAGGAATAAGGCGATCCATATCAAACGACGCATGACAGACCCTTTCGTTTTGATCTGAAATCGGGTTTATCCAAGGCTAGAGAAAAGAACCATAGTGGGAATAGCAATGACAATGTGGGTGTTTGGATACGGCAGCCTTTTGTGGAATCCGGGCTTTGAGGTTGCAGAGCAAGCCGTCGCGACGTTGCCTAACTATGCACGTTCATTCTGCATGCGCTCAATCCATCACCGTGGCACAGTAGAACATCCGGGCTTGGTTCTTGCACTGGATGAACGCATGGGCGCAAAATGTTCAGGTGTCGCGTTAGCAGTTGCTGCAGGAAAAGAAGATGAAACACTGGCCTACTTGCGAGAACGCGAATTGGTATCCTCGGCCTATGTTGAGAAAAACCTAAGAGTGGAGCTACTGGATGGCCGCACAATCGAAGCGGTGACCTATGTCATTGATGAAAGCCACGACCAATATTGCAGCGATATGCCGCTTGAAGAGCAAGCCCAGATTATCTCCACTGCGGTCGGTGGACGGGGACCAAATACCGAATATTTGTATAATACTGCCAATCATTTACGCGAAATTGATTTGCGGGACCCCGATCTTGAATGGTTAACTGAACGTGTCCGTGAATTGGTTGCATAAATGCTTGGCTCTTTTCGTAAATTTTAGATAGGTTACGAAGCAGAGCAGAACAAAGCCCGGAGCATGGCGCATGGCGCAGGCAGATAACGAGGCACGGCTACAATTTACACAACCCGTGCGTCAGATCCTTTTGATGTTGATAGTCATCGGCTTGACCAGTTTCGGGGCCTTTGTCGCGTTGCCGCAGGTCTTACCTGTGTTTCAGGCAAACCCGCAGTTGAATGGGTTCATCTTTTTCGTGTTTTTGATCGGTGTCATCGCTTGTTTTTGGCAAGTGGTGCAATTGATTGGATCCGTCGCTTGGATCGAACGTTTCGCCTCTGATACCTCAGAGGTGAATTCGAAAACACCGCAATTGTTGGCGCCTTTGGCGGCGTTGTTGCGCACGCGGGGCGCGCGGATGCAAGTAAACGCATCTTCCACGCGCTCCATTCTAGATTCAGTTGCGACACGCATTGATGAAGCGCGTGAAATTACCCGCTACATTGTTAATACGCTGATTTTCCTTGGCTTGTTGGGCACGTTTTACGGCTTAGCAACCACGGTTCCTGCCTTGGTCGACACCATTCGTGGTCTCGCACCACAAGAGGGGGAACAAGGGGTCGAAGTGTTCGGGCGTTTGATGACCGGCCTAGAGTCGCAGCTTAGCGGAATGGGTGTTGCCTTTGCATCGTCTTTATTGGGGCTCGCGGGGTCTTTGGTCGTTGGCATTCTAGAATTGTTCGCTGGACACGGCCAAAATCGTTTCTACCGCGAGCTTGAAGAATGGCTTAGCTCAATCACCCGTGTTGGGTTTTCCTCTGGCGAAGATTCAAGCAGTGAACAGGCGGCTATGACAAGCGTGCTCGATCACATGGCAGAACAGATGGATGCGATGCGGCAGATGTTTGTGCAATCAGATGTCAGCCGCTCAATGGTGGATGAACGTTTGGGTCAGCTGAGTGACTCTATCGAGCGCATGACCCACCAGATGCAGCATGGGGATGCCGAAAACTCAGCGCTTGAGCGGGTCGCGGCGGGCCAAGAGCGATTGATCACCCACTTGGAAAGCCAAGGCGGCGGCGGTGACGGCGGCATAGATGCCGAAAGCCGGATGCGACTGCGTTCAATTGATGTTCAGATGTTACGTATCCTCGAAGAAATTTCTGCGGGGCGCCAAGAAAGCATGGCGGAACTGCGCACGGATATTTCGGCACTCGCACAAGCGCTGTCGCAACCGCGTGGACAAGCGCGCCGATTGGCTAAGGCCAGATCAACTGATCCACAAGAACCAGACACAAAACACTTTGATGAGGGCGAATAATGGCACTGTCGCGACGCACTGGCGCGCGGTTCCAAGCGTCCATCTGGCCCGGTTTTGTGGATGCGATGACCGGCTTATTGCTGGTCTTGATGTTTGTTTTGACCATTTTCATGGTCGTGCAATTTGTACTGCGCGAAACGATCACAGGGCAAGAAACGGAACTGAATGATCTGGCTGGCGAAGTGGCGGCATTGGCACAGGCCCTGGGGCTTGAGGAACAACGCGGCAATCGGCTTGATGCACGTGTAAATGCGCTCAACACGACATTGAGCGATGCGCGGGACCAGGCAACCGCGCAAGCAAGCTTGATTGCGAGCTTAACGACACAGCGTGATGAACAGGCCGAGCAGTTGATCCAAGCGAACACGCAGATCACCGCATTTGAGGCGCAAGTCGCTGGCCTTTTGGCGCAACGCGAAGACACCCTTGTAGAGATCGCAGATTTAGAAGCTGAGCAAACGCGACTTGTCTCTGAACAAGAAGCACTAAATCTTGCGCTCGCTCAAAGCCGTACAGAAATTGACGCCCAAACTGAAGCCGCTCGTTTGGCAGCGAGCCAGCGCGAAGCACTTGATGCATTGGTAGCGGATTTGCAGGCCCGTGAGGCCGAAGCAAATGCGCTTGTGCAAAATCTCGAAGGGGAGTTGGCACAAACCGCCCAAGCACTGAGTGACGAAGAGGCCGCGAAATTGGCCGAGGCCGCGGCCGCTGCGGTGTTGCGCGAGCGCCTTGAGAATGCTGATGCAGAATTAACAGCCATGACGCTTGCTTTGGAACAACAACGCAGCGACGCAGAAGATACACTCACATTGCTCGCAGCGGCGCGTTCTGCTCAAGGTGACCTAGATGCTCAGCTGTTAGCTTTGCTGGCCGATGTTGAGGCAAGTACCGCAGAAACCGACCAGTTACAGGCGGATCTGTTAGCCGCACAGGACGCTCAAGAGCAGACATCCGGTGTATTGGCTGAGACAGATCAAACATTGACCGAGCTTCAGGCGCAATTAGAGATTTCGGACCAGCAAATAGATGATTTGCAAGCGAAGCTAACACTGGCAGAGCAAAATGCGATTGCGTTAGAGCTAGATTTGGATGTCGCAAATCAACGGATAGCAGGCTTGGAGGAGGTTGATCAGGCAGCGCAGGCTCTGCGTGCCCAGCTTGATGAAACAGACCAAAGTACTGCTAGCTTGCAAACAGCGCTGACAGCTGCAGGTCAACAGATCGCGGACCTTGAGGCGCGATTGGCCGCTGCCACGCAAAGTATTGCAAGCCTGCGCACTCAGGTGACTGTGAGTGATCAGAACGCGCAAGAGACACAAGACAGGCTCACGGCTGCCTTAGCCGCCAAGCTTGCGTCCGAGCAAGCATTGGACAGCACTAACATTGATGCAGATGCGGTTCGTAAACAGCTTATTGCGGCACTGGCCGACAAGTTGAAATCAGAACAGACGTCACGCGATCTACTGACAGCTGCGGAACAGCGTGCATTGTTGTTAGAAAGGGCACGCTCGGAACTTGCTACAGAGCGCGAGACAAGTCTTGAAGCGCAACGTCAGACTGAATTGTTGAACCAACAGGTGAGCGCCCTGCGCACGCAATTGCAAGAATTGGGGGGGCTATTGGATCTGGCGAATGAACGTGACGCCGAAAGCCAAGCTCAATTGCAATCATTGGGTTCTGATCTGAACACGGCCCTTGCACGTGCGGTGGCCGAGGAACGTCGCCGCCGTTTGCTTGAGGAAGCTGAACGCCAAAGGCTCCAAGAAGAAACGCTTGATCTCGAACAATACCGCTCAGAGTTTTTCGGACGTCTGCGTGATCTTTTAGGGACGCAAGAGGGCGTGAGGATTGTTGGGGACCGCTTTGTATTCTCATCTGAGGTTCTGTTCCCACCCGGTGGCGCAGAGCTATCTGGATTAGGACAGGGCGAAATCGCTAAGATAGCTACTATCTTGCGCGGTATTGCCGATGAAATCCCACCTGAAATCAATTGGGTGATCCGCGTTGATGGCCATACTGACAATGTACCGTTGTCTGGGCTTGGTGAATTTTCTGACAATTGGGAGCTAAGCCAAGCGCGCGCGCTTTCAGTGGTGCGTTATATGGCGAATTTCTTGGCCATTCCCCCCGACCGTTTGGCCGCAAATGGTTTTGGGCAATACCAACCGATCAATCCAGATAACACCCCTGAAGCACGTGCGCAGAACCGCCGGATCGAATTGAAATTTACTGAGAAATAGCGACCTTAGCGGATATCTATGGCAGCCTGCTCTGTATTGACGACACGGCCATTTCTAACCAGTGACACCAGACCAGAGTAACGGCCTGTTTCCCAAGTGTCGTCTACCAACCGCTTACCAACGGCGCGAAAAAGCTGGGCTTGGTTTTTCTCGATGTCGACGAATTTATCGATCATCACACCGTTTGGGCCACTCAATACCAATCTCATTTGGTCACCTTTTTGAGCGCCAAAACCGAACCCGAAAATGACAACAGCAGGCGCATCATCTGGAAGTGTGGACTTGGCCGCACGTCCGTTTTTGATGTCTTTGAATTCCGGGACGCGGTCCGAGAAACCAACATAAAGGACACCACCGGCACGGTATGGCAGGGGCTTTTCCCACAATCCTCGTGTCTCGGGTGCCTTGCAGGTGATTTTCCCATCAGGATCAAAGGGATCAACGACTTCACCGTCTTTGCGCACTGTCAGGTGAACATGGGGAAACTGTGTGCGACCGCTTAGTCCGATTTGGCCTAAAACAGTACCAGCTTTAACCACATTGCCTTTTTTGACCTTCAGCGATCCCTTCTTTAGATGGCAATATTGAGTTTCCCATCCGTTTTCATGGGTGATGACCACGCCATTACCACATTCGCGCCCATTAACATCCGCGGCGTTATTGGCGGAATAAATGGCGTCTTCGACGCCGCGGCGCACGGCTTTAACTGTACCGCCACTGGTCGCCACAACGTTCACGCCTTTGCGCATCTGTTGTAGGGTGCGCACAGCGAAATCAGTGCCGGTATGACGATCGTAGCTTAGGCCGGAGCACCGAAAATCAGATGCGCCTGTCCCTTTGGTATGATCAACATATTGCTGGATGTAACAGTCGTCACCAAGCGAACATTGAATGGGTGATATGAGCTGAATGTCTTGCGCCGCAACAGACGTCGCGGCGCAGGAAAAGGCCAGTGCGGCAAAGCTATGTCGCATTATTCAGCGGTAAGCAAAGGTGGCTTATCACCTGAGATACGTGGTTTTTCAGGACCTTCTGTTTTGATGTCCAATTCACCAGCTTTTACGCCAACTTTCACAACACCACCTTTAGAAAGTTTGCCAAACAACAATTCTTCGGCCAGCGGCTTTTTGATGTGCTCTTGAATGACACGACCCAATGGGCGCGCGCCCATCTTGTCGTCATAGCCACGATCACCCAGCCATGCAGCAGCTGCTTTGCTGAGCTCGATCGTCACATTGCGGTCCATCAGTTGCGCTTCAAGCTGCAGTACGAATTTCTCGACCACTTTCATGATGACTTCTTTTGGCAGACGTCCAAAGCTGATGACGGCGTCCAAACGGTTGCGGAATTCCGGTGTAAATGTCCGCTCAATTGCGGCGGTGTCTTCACCTTCACGGCTGTCGCGGCCAAAGCCAATGGCTTCTTTCGCTTGCTCAGCGGCACCCGCGTTTGATGTCATGATGACGACAACATTGCGGAAATCCACGGTGCGTCCATTATGATCTGTCAATTTGCCGTGGTCCATAACCTGAAGCAGGATATTGTAGACGTCAGGGTGTGCTTTCTCCATCTCATCGAGCAGAAGAACACAGTGTGGATGTTGGTCAACACCGTCGGTCAGCATGCCGCCTTGATCGAACCCTACATAACCGGGAGGGGCACCAATCAAACGTGAAACGGCGTGTTTTTCCATGTATTCTGACATGTCAAAGCGGAGCAGCTCAACGCCCAAGGTATCGGCAAGTTGTTTCGCAACTTCAGTTTTACCCACACCGGTTGGGCCTGCGAACAGGTAGTTCCCGATTGGCTTTTCAGGTTCACGCAGGCCAGCGCGTGCCAGTTTGATCGCGCTTGAGAGCGCTTCGATAGCTTTGTCTTGACCAAACACAACACGCTTGAGTGACGCTTCAAGATCACGCAACACGACAGCATCGTCTTTTGAGACGCTCTTGGGCGGGATGCGCGCAATTTTGGCCACGACGGCTTCAACCTCTTTAACACCAATGGTCTTGCGGCGCTTGGCAGCTTGAACAAGGTGCTGGGCCGCGCCTGCTTCATCGATCACATCGATAGCGCTGTCAGGCAGTTTGCGGTCGTTGATATAACGTGCCGCCAGTTCGACAGAGGTTTTGATCGCATCCGAGGTGTATTTGACCGAATGATGCTCTTCGAAATACGACTTGATACCGCGTAGGATTTTCACCGCGTCTTCGACGGATGGCTCATTCACGTCGATCTTTTGGAAACGACGGCTCAGTGCGCGGTCTTTTTCGAAATGCTGGCGGAACTCTTTGTACGTTGTCGAACCCATCGTACGCAGTTTGCCGCCGGCAAGTGCCGGCTTCAGCAGGTTGGAGGCATCCATAGCACCGCCTGATGTTGCGCCCGCGCCGATGACGGTATGGATTTCATCGATGAATAGCACCGCGTCGTCGTGGGCTTCCAATTCCGTAACAACCGCTTTCAATCGCTCCTCGAAATCGCCGCGGTAGCGTGTACCTGCAAGCAATGCGCCCATATCGAGCGAGAAGATTGTTGTTTCGAGTAGGACCTCAGGTGTTTCGCCGGAAACGATTTTGCGCGCGAGACCTTCGGCAATTGCGGTTTTACCAACACCGGGATCGCCAACCAAAAGCGGGTTGTTCTTGCGGCGGCGGCACAACACTTGGATGCAACGCTCTACTTCGCTGTCGCGGCCGATGAGTGGGTCGATGTCGCCTTCACGTGATTTGGCGTTAAGGTCTACGCAATATTTCTCAAGTGCGCTGTCCTTCTTTTCGCCGTCGGTTACGCCAAGGTCCTCGTCACCCTCAGGGGTGCCCGTGACTGAACGTTCCTCGCCAAAAGCAGGGTCTTTGGCAACGCCATGTGCGATGAAGTTTACCGCGTCATAACGAGTCATGTCTTGGTCTTGCAGGAAATAGGCTGCGTTGGATTCGCGTTCGGCAAAGAT
>JALZUL010000095.1 GCA_023301665.1 Ascidiaceihabitans sp. | reverse complement strand
CAGATCGTTGAGCAAAACGAGCCGGAAGAGTTCTTTAACAACCCACAAAGCCCACGGACACAATTGTTCTTGAGCCAAATCTTGGGTCACTAAATACTGGCGCGTTTAGCGCATGAAATTAAAAAGCGGCTGCCCCTTGGGGTGGCCGTTTTTATTTGCTCTGCGGGCCACGGCCCATAAAAGCCAGCATGTGAAATGCGCTTTGTTCACACGGCCGATGAAACGATTGGCTGACAGGGCAAATCTGACGCACCAAGCATCCCCCCGACATGCAATCTGCCCCTGCTGTGCTATCTAAATGCGCCTTACACGTAGGCACATCATAGAAATGGTCCGCCGAAAGGGCCGAGACAGGGCATGCAGACGCGCATGGGCGCGCCTCACAGCTCTCACAGGGGCTTCGGGATGCCATTTGCGGCTCGAGGCTTACGGGTAGCCTAAGCGCACCCCTGATCGATATCATGAGGCCTGCTTGGTCATGGATCAACATTCCAGTGGGGCTTTGCCAAAACCGACCGCTTTGAGTAGCCCAAGAAATGAAAGGTGCAAATGGTGGGCCGTCTGACGGGAATTCGGCGCTTCCACCGTGCTGGGCCGCAAGAGGGTTGAGCAATCGCTTGGACCAGCGATCAATCGGGTGAGGCTGATTGTCTAAATATTCACGGCTTTTGGCGAAGTGATCCCAAAAATTGGCGTCCGCACCAATAAGAAACAGGGTCTCGCCCTCATCCGGAAGATGGCCCATGATAAACAGGCCATTTGGTTCCAATTGCTGAGATAGGTCGGCGAGGACGTCGGTGCTCATATATCTGCCCTTGGTTTTAGCTGCGTCCGCAGCGCCAACAATATCACCGTCAGTGGGTTATTTCCTGATTAAGCTACCTGCACCGTGATCTGTGAACAGTTCTAGCAAGCAGGCGTTGGGCGCACGCCCATCAAGGATAACAACAGCCCGCACACCGGCATCAATCGCATCCAAAGCGGTTTCTGTCTTTGGGATCATGCCGCCGGCAATTGTACCATCGGCGGTCAGCTCACGAATTTGGCTCGCGCTCATCTCGGTCAAGACTTCGCCATCCGCATTTTTCACGCCTGCAACATCAGTCAACAACAACAAACGATCAGCCTTGAGAGCACCAGCAATAGCACCTGCAGCGGTATCACCGTTGATGTTGAAGGTTTCACCGTTCTCACCCGCGCCAAGTGGGGCAATCACGGGGATAACATTGCTGTCGAACAAGTTCCTAAGAATGCTCGCATCGACTTTGTCAGGTGTACCTACAAATCCAAGATCGGGATTGGTTTGCTTGCAGGTTACCAATTGGGCGTCTTTCCCCGATAGACCAATGGCACGACCGCCTTGATCACCGATGGCCTGAACGATGCGTTTGTTCACAAGACCGCTGAGAACCATTTCGACAACTTCCATCGTGGCCGCATCAGTGACCCGTTTGCCGCCAACAAACTCAGATTGGATGTCTAAGCGCTTGAGCATAGCGTTGATCATCGGGCCGCCACCGTGAACGATGACTGGGTTCGCACCGACTTGCTGCATCAAAACGACATCGCGCGCAAAGCTCGCCATCGCTTCGTCGCTGCCCATCGCATGGCCACCAAGTTTGATAACAACAGTCGCACCGGAATAGCGCTGCATATAGGGCAGGGCGCTGCTCAGCGTCTCTGCGGTGGTGATCCAATTGCGGTCCATATCTTGCGTCTTCATCCCGTTCCCTCTTTGGGGGTGGGTTATGGGAAAAGTTAGACGGTTGTGCAAGCTGTTCCGGTCTTAAGCCGCCGATGCTTTATTCGAGAGTTGCGATGATCGCGCGCAGTGTCTCGATGCCCCAGCCTTTTTCAGAAGAGGTCACAATCATTTCTGGGTAAGCCGCAGGATGCGTTGCAAGCTTGCCCTGAACTTGCGCGATGACATTTGCGCGCTCTTTTTCTTTAACTTTGTCCGCCTTGGTCAGCACACATTGAAACGTCACAGCAGAGCTGTCGAGCAAGGACATGATTTCTTCATCGACAGCTTTAACCCCGTGACGGGCATCGATCAAAACAAAGGCGCGGCGCAGCGTTTGGCGACCCGACAGATATTGCTTTAACAAACGTTGCCATTTTTCAACGACAGGCAAGGGTGCATTTGCGTAACCATAACCGGGAAGGTCGACCAAATAATGGCTTTCACCAGCTGTGAAATAGTTGATCTCTTGCGTGCGGCCCGGCGTGTTTGAGGCGCGGGCAAGGCCCTTGCGGCCAGTCAATGCATTGATCAACGTTGACTTGCCAACGTTGGATCGGCCAGCAAAACAGACCTCCATCCGGTCGGCAGGTGGCAAGCCGTCCATTGCGACAACGCCTTTGACAAAATCGGTTTCACCGGCGAACAGCAGGCGGCCTTTTTCTTTGCTCAGAGCTTCGGGCTCTTCGGCGAGAGTAAATTGCATTTGCATCATAGTACCTGCACGCTGTCGCCAATGGCGATGGTTCCGTCTTGAATGACTTCGGCCAGAACGCTGAATTCTTGATGGCCGAAATGTTCCAAGGCCCCTAACGTATCTGCGTCGCGCTTACCAGTCTCTGGATTGGCCGCGGTCGACATACAGCGGGTTGCGGCCTCTTTTACGTGCAAAATAGCATCGCCGATCGCGATGTCTTTGCCAATCCAGTCAAATTCAGCCCAAGGGGATTCGCCATCAACCCAGATATTTGAGCGCCAACGATGAATCGAAAGGTCGCGACCCATGTGTTGTTCAATAGCCTTGTGTGATGCAGCATTTGCCAAGCTGATAGAGGGGTATGCGCTGTCGGGGTAACCGTGGTTGTCCAAGCGCATCAACTGACTTGGCTGTGCGCGGCCACTTGGAACCAAAGGCGTTGCCCAATCGATCAAAGCTTGAGGGGCGTCATTCGGCTTGAACGTCAGATCGGGGCGTTCTGGATGGCGCAGTGTAATTTCTTGGCTATCTTCGTTCAGCTGAGCGGTGATCGCCATCAGGCTGGGGACACCAGCCGCGCGATTAAAGTTGCCGCAGCGCGCCCATTCGCCTTTGGTGGCTTTGGACGCCTCATGCGCCAAGGCCCAGACGCGATCCCAAGGCATGGATTGCCCAGCTTTCAAAGCAACTGACGCCAATTCCTCGCGGCCGAGGGCCTTGATAGGGTGGCGCCAGATGCTTGAAATCGAGCTCATGTTAGCTGTCCGATTTTGTTTTGCGCTTAAAGCTACCTTTGATGTTGCCGAAAACATCAGGCGTGTAACCTTGGGTGCGCATAATCAGATACTGCTGGGTAAAGGTGATCGTGTTGTTCGCGATCCAGTACACGACCAAGCCACTGGCAAAGCTGCCAAGCATGAACATGAAGACCCACGGCATCCAAGCAAAGATCATTTGCTGTGTTGGGTCTGTGGGGGCCGGATTTAGCTTTTGCTGAAGCCACATGGAGATACCAAGGATAATCGGCAAGATCCCGATAAAGATCAAAGCAGTGATGCTGCCTACTTCTGGCGCGCCGTTTGGCAAGAGGCCGAACAGGTTCAGCAATGTGGTCGGGTCAGGCGCCGAGAGGTCGCTAAATGGCCCAAACCATGCTGCGTGGCGCAGTTCGATTGTGACAAAGATCACCTTATACAAAGAAAAGAAGATTGGAATTTGCAGCAGGATTGGCAGACAACCAGCTGCTGGGTTTACCTTGTTCTTTTTATAAAGCTCCATCATGCCCACTTGGACTTTTTGGCGATCGTCGCCTGCGGCTTCCTTCAGCTTTTCCATTTCAGGCTGGAGCTCTTTCATCTTCGCCATTGAGACATAAGATTTATAAGCAAGCGGGAAGAGCACAGCTTTGATGATCAAAGTCAGGCCAATGATAGACCAACCCATGTTGCCGATAAGCTTGTTGATTTCGTGCAGTAGCCAGAAAATTGGCTTTGTCAGGAAAAAGAACCAACCCCAGTCAATGCTGTCGATGAAATCGGTGACGCCCTGCTCTTGATATTCACGAATGGTCTCCCATTCTTTCGCACCAGCAAACAAGCGGATTGTGTTAGACGCTGTTGCACCCGGCTCTACAGTTAATTTTGCGGTGACCGTTTCGGTTTGGTAGATATCCAAAGATGGGTTGTACTTGGATGTGAGGCGCGCGCTGACATCTTGTTGTGGGATCAAAGTGGTCATCCAATAGTGATCCGTCATGCCGATCCAGCCGTTGGTGATATCTTCGAGCCGTTCCGCTGGCACACCTTCTTTCGGGTGAATGTCAAAATCGGGCATCTCATCCCAGTCAGTCTCGATGAGTTCTTCGCCTTTTGTGACGAGACCCTCATGCAAAACAAAGAAGTTCTTTAGGTCGTTCGGCTCACCGTGACGAGCCAGAACACCATAAGGTGCCATTGATGCTGTCGTCTCGCCATTGTTTGTGACGGTTTGGGTGATCGTAAACATAAAGTCATTGTCGACATTATAGGTGCGGTTGAACACGAGACCTTCACCGTTATCCCAAGCCAAAGTCACTGGGCTTTCCGGTGCTAGAACCTCGCCATCGACGAGCTGCCAAACCGTGTTGGCACTTGGCACAGTTTCTGGCGTTACACCCGTGCTCGCAGCCCAGCCGAAAAGGGCGTAATATGCGGATTCACTGCCCACAGGTGAGAAGAGCGTGACCGTGTCTGCGCCTTCATCTTGCGTGACTTTGTAGTCATTCAGGTGCAGGTCATCGATCCGACCACCTAACAATGAAATTGTACCGGTAAGGCGTGGCGTCTTGATCTCGGTCCGTGGCGTGTTTTCCAATGCTGACGGTGCAGCAGCTTGAGTCGTTACCGCATCCCCAGCGGTGGGCGTTGCCGTTGGCGTTAGCGCCGTGGCGGCGTCCGGTGTTGTTACCGTTCCATCTGCCGCGGTGATCGCAGTGTCAGGCTGAGATTGAGGTTCCGGAGCCGGAAAGAAAAAGGTCCAGACAAGGATCACAGCTAAGCTGAGTACAGTGGCTAGGATAAGGTTCTTGTTCTGATCGTCCATTTGGGACCGCCGCCTAATGTCATTGAGTTCAACGGAGGGTTCAACATAGTGCGGCCTAAAAGGTCAAGTGGATTCGGTAGAACCGCGCGCTCGTACCCCGATCACATTGCCGGTTTTTACCAGATTCGTGCGTGATCAGTATCAGACTGATCCTCGCCCCGTGATTTTTGGGGTATCTTGTAGTTTGGCGTCATGTGCGTGAATCCAATCGAGGGTTTCATTAAATGGCATTGGTTTGCCAATCCCAAAACCTTGAACGTGGCCACATCCCAGTTGCGCCAATAAAGCGTGCTCACCAACCGTTTCAACACCTTCCGCTAAGGTTTCTAAGTTCAAGCGCTCGGCCATTGTGAGGATAGCACTGATAATGCGCTGTTGTTCTGGGTCCCGGTCGGCTTTCATCACAAAAGACCGGTCGATCTTGAGGCGATCAATTTTGAACCGTCTGATTGACGAAATCGATGCATGACCAGTGCCAAAATCGTCCAAATCGACACGGCAGCCTAGGTCGACGAGACCATTGATGTTTAAGGTCACTTGATCGTCAGCTGCCCCTGCAATGACAGTTTCTAAGACTTCCACGGAAAGGCGCGAAGGGGTCAGATTGAAACGGTCCAACTCCCAACTTATTTTCTCAATCAGCCGGGGATTGTTAAGCTCAGAGCCGCTGAAATTTACCCCTACCTGAGGGACTGTGACGCCAGATGCATCCCAAGCTTTTATAGCGGTAAAGGAATGATACATCATGACTTCGGCCAAACGCTCAAGAAGGCCTGCATTTTCTATGGCGGGTAAAAACTCAGACGGGGCGATCATACCGCGTTCGGGATGATGCCAGCGCGCTAAAGCTTCAAAGCCAGTGACCCGACCAGTATCAGTGGATATTTGAGGTTGATACCAGGGCGTAATTTGACCGTTTTCTAAAGCGGCGCTTACCTCTTCACGCAGTTCTATTTTTGCTTGGGAAACACGCCGCATTTCGTCGTTGAAGGCCCTAATGGTTGATGGTCCACGTTTTTGTGCTTCTCTTACGGCGACCGCCGAGGCTTGCATCCATTCGGGGAAATTGGAATTAGGCGCGCGGCTGCTTAGGCAAAAACCAATCGATGAAGTTACGTAAACGGCGATACCGTCGACTGAAACTGGGTCTTCGATCAGGCTTTGAATGCGACCGGCCATCTGGATACACACCTCTAGATCCATGTGGCGACTTGGCCCAAGACAAATAGCGAACCTATTATCGCCAAGTTTCGTGACGATGTCTTTGTCGCGCACAGTCATTAACAGGCGATCACCAGTTTGCTGCGTCACGGCATCTGCCGCCGTTTGGCCGTGCCGTTCAATAAGGGATGCGTAATCATCGATTCGAATATGAAACAATGCCGAGCCGATGTTTGTATCTTGAGTTTTAATGAAAATCTCTTCGCCAAGAGTGTTAAAGCCACCCGGAGACAACAACCCTGTGAAGGTATCACCAAACAATTGCTTTGACTGGCGTGCTGGAGAAAAACCGCCAATTAATAAGAACAGCAATGGCATAAAAAGTGCCGTAATTATTAGCCCAATTTCACCGCCTACCCAATATGCAGTCAAAACTGCAGCAGGCAAAAAAGCCAATGCCTGCGGACCAATGAGTACCAAACACATTCGTTCGCGCAGCTTGGCCCAAGTTCGGGTGTCGTTGGTCACTATTTCGCACCTATTGCTACGTTCACCAAACGTGAACATTGCAAAAGTGATATGCGGAATTTCTGACGTGTAGGTTAACGCAGGATCGGCGCGTCTTTGGTATTTGTTTCAAATTGCTGCGGCTCACGCAACAGCCCCGCGAAATCAAAGAGCTTGGGGTCCAGCAGGTGAGAGGGGCGGGCATTTGTTAAGGCCTTGAACATGATTTGTCGCCGGCCAGGGCTATTTGCCTCCCAGGTATCTAGAATTTGTTTTACTTGTTGGCGCTGTAATCCATCTTGAGACCCGCAAAGGTCACAAGGAATGATGGGGTATTGCATGGCGGTGGCAAATTTCTCGCAGTCCGCTTCGGCGACATGGGCAAGGGGACGATAGACAAACAAATCGCCATCTTCGTTCAACAATTTGGGTGGCATAGTCGCGAGCCGTCCGCCATGAAATAGGTTCATAAAGAACGTTTCGAGGATGTCGTCGCGGTGATGACCTAGAACCACTGCTGAGCACCCTTCTTCGCGCGCGATGCGGTATAGATTCCCGCGCCGTAGCCGTGAACAAAGTGAGCAAAATGTGCGGCCTGCCGGGGTTTTTTCCTTAACGATCGAATAGGTGTCTTGATACTCGATACGGTGAGGAACCTCCATTTCTTTCAGGAAGGCTGGCAATACCGTCGCTGGAAAGTTTGGTTGGCCTTGGTCCAGATTACAGGCCAAAATATCTACTGGTAAGACCCCTCTCCATTTTAACTCGTGCAAAACGGCGAGTAGCGTATAGCTGTCTTTCCCGCCTGACAGGCAAACGAGCCAACGCGCATCTTTTTCGATCATACCATATTGTTCGATAGCTTCTTGCGTCATGCGAATGATGCGCTTGCGCAATTTCTTGAACTCAGTCGTGCGTGGGGCACCAGCAAATAGGGGGTGAATATCGGTGTGTTGATCGAGCATCTTTTAGCCCCTAAGACAGTTGGTCGTTTAAGGTCGGTCTAGTCTTTTGCATCAGGTACAGGATCGTATCCATCGCCACCCCAAGGGTGGCAACGACAAATTCGATGAGCTGCCATGTAACCACCTTTGATGCCGCCGTGCTTTTGTAAAGCTTCCATCGCATATACGCTACAGGTTGGGTGATAACGACAATTGAAGCCAACCCATGGGCTGAAAATCAACCGATAAGCGCGAACAGGCAAGGCAAGAACAAATGCAAATGGGGTCATGTGATCAAACCCGTTTGGTGTTCTGTTGATAGGTGTGCTTTTGACAGTGCTGAACGTAGATCCGCCAGAAGATCCTGAAAATCGCGTGCGTCTGTTTTTTGGTTTCGCCCGATCAACACATAGTCGAAACCATCACGGCCATGCAGGGGCAAAATGAGGCGGGCAATTTCGCGTAGGCGGCGTTTGGCGCGGTTGCGCGCTACGGCATTCCCAACCTTTTTCGAGCAAGTGTAGCCGACACGCATTGGCGCGTCATCACCGCGCGATCTGATCTGAATGACGAAACCGGGCATCGCCACACGCGGAGCACGTGATGCGCGCAGAAAATCAGCGCGTTTTTGAAGGACTTCGATCCGTGTGTTTTGGGAACAACGTGAAAAACCCGCCGAAGGATTTTCCTTGCTAGCAGGTATGCTATGCAAAGAAGCCTTAGGCGGGGTCATTTCAGGTAACCTGTCTGGGCGCGTATTACGCGCTCAGTTCCTTACGGCCCTTAGCACGACGTGCGTTCAGGATTTTACGGCCGGCTTTTGTACCCATGCGCGAGCGGAAACCGTGGCGCCGTTTGCGCACGAGGTTAGAAGGTTGGTAGGTGCGTTTCATCGCTCCGTCTCCATATCTGGTCGCACGATCCTAGATTCGGACAATGCGTGCTATTCGAAGCTCGTCCTCTAAAGCCATGAGGGAAGCAAGTCAAACCCCTGCGATGCCAAATCAGAGGGTTTTGCAACAATTATCCAATTATCCCCGAACGCATGTTTCAATTTTCGGGTTTTATGCAGTTTATCGGCAAAAAAGGTCACTGATGATCAAGCGCCCGTGATCTTTGCGTTTCTCTGTGGCGACTGGTGGGCAATTTAGTCCATTGATATAGGATACAAAAGAGGCAACTTTGATGGCTGATATGGCAAATTCTTATGACAACGGACCCGATTCTCAACCGCAATCTGGACTGAAACGGTTTCTACCATTCGCAGTTATCTTGCTGGTCGCTGTAATAGGCGCGTTCACATTGCGCGACTATCTGACGTTTGACACCTTGCGCGACAACCGCGAGGCGCTGCTAACGTTTAGAGATAATAATTACCTTATGACCGCGCTAATTTTTGTGGCTGCCTATATTCTGATTGTCGGGTTTTCACTGCCTGGTGCGACACTCGCAACGTTAACCGGCGGTTTTCTGTTTGGAACAGTGTTTGGCACGATCTTTAACGTCACTGGGGCGAGTATCGGAGCGGCGGTTATTTTCTTGGCAGCTCGTTATGGGTTCGGGGAAAAGCTTGGGGCAAAGATGGAAGCTGCAACGGGTCCAATCAAGAAGATCAAAGACGGTATCGATGAAAACCAGTGGACGATGCTATTTTTGATCCGCTTGGTGCCAGTCGTACCATTCTTTATTGCGAACCTTATCCCTGCATTTATGCAGGTGCCACTACACCGCTTCTTCATTGCGACTTTCGTAGGTATTATCCCCGCAACAGCTGTATTTTCCTCTATTGGTGCAGGTCTGGGTGAAGTGTTTGCGGCAGGAGAGACGCCAAATTTGGGTATTATTTTCGAACCACATATCTTATTGCCGATCTTAGGATTTGCGGCGCTGTCATTGGTGCCGGTCGTTATTAAAGCGATTACAGGTAAAAAGGGTATCTAAGTTCATGAAGCGTATTAAGACTGATGTTCTCGTGATTGGTGGGGGCTCTGGTGGTCTCTCCGTTGCGGCTGGTGCAAGTCAAATGGGAGCATCTGTTACCCTTTTAGAGGGGCATAAGATGGGCGGCGATTGCCTGAACTTTGGATGTGTTCCTTCCAAAGCTTTGATCGCAAGCGGTAAGGCTGCGTATGCGCAGGCTCATGGTATTCAATTTGGTGTGGCTGATAATACGCCGACCGTCGATTACGCAGCTGCTAAAGATCACGTTGCGGATGTTATTGCCACGATTGCCCCTCTTGATAGCGTGGAGCGATTTGAAGGGCTTGGCGTTAACGTCATCGAAGAGTTCGGCGAATTTATCTCACCGACAGAAGTGAAGGCGGGTGACACAATTATCACGGCACGCCGTATCGTGATCTCAACCGGGTCCTCGCCTTTGGTGCCACCAATTCCGGGCCTGGATAAGGTGCCCTATGAAACCAATGAAACCTTGTTTGAATTGCGTGAGCAGCCAGAGCATTTGTTGGTCATCGGCGGCGGGCCGATCGGCTTAGAGATGGCCCAAGCGCATATTCGCTTGGGTTCAAAGGTGACTGTGATCGAAGGGGCTAAAGCGCTGGGCAAAGATGATCCGGAGCTTGCTGAGGTTGTGCTGAATTCGTTGCGAGACGAAGGTGTTGAAATCGCCGAAGATGCACTGGCCGCGGAAATTCGTGGAACCGCCGGTGCCATTGAAGTCGAAGTTCAAGATGGTCGTGTCTTTAAAGGTACCCATCTGTTGATGGCGGTTGGGCGTAAATCCAATATCGATAGGCTGAACATCGAAGCTGCTGGGATCGAACGCACGCGTAATGGCCTTAAAGTTGATGCGGGCATGCGTACAACCAACCGCCGTGTCTATGCGATTGGCGATGTCGCGGGTGGTCTCCAATTTACCCATGTCGCGGGTTATCATGCTGGTGTGATCATTCGCTCAATGTTGTTTGGTTTGCCGTCAAAAGCAAAGACCTCGCATATCCCGTGGGCGACTTATACCGATCCAGAGCTTTCGCAAGTTGGCCTAACAGAAGCGCAGGCCCGCGAAGTACATGGCGATAAGCTGGAAGTTGTGCGTTTCGACTATCACCACAATGATCGTGCGATTGCGGAACGCAAAACCAAAGGCTTTATAAAGGTCATGGTCGTTAAGGGACGCCCCATCGGAACATCGATCGTTGGCTATCAAGCGGGTGAGTTGATCAACCTTTGGGCCTTAGCACTGGCCAACAACATGAAAATGAGCCAAATTGCGGCAATGGTTGCGCCTTACCCGACCATTGGCGAAGTAAATAAACGAGCTGCTGGAGCTTACTTTACCCCGCGGCTCTTCGATAATCCGACCGTCAAGAAAGTCGTTGGCCTTGTCCAGCGGTTCATTCCCTGACACCAAAAGACAACTGAGGTGCGATGTTAAATTCTCTATCAGGTCGATTTTTGATCCTAACCACGGTCTTTGTGATGTTGGCAGAGGTTTTGATCTTTGTGCCCTCGATCGCGCGGTTTCGAGAGGATTACCTTCTTAACCACCTTGAGAGGGCGCAGATTGCCTCATTGGCTTTGCTTGCTGACGATATGCTTTCTCCAACGCTCGAGGCCGAGCTGTTGGAGAATGCGGGCGTCTTCAACATCGTGTTAAGACGAGACGAGGTGCGCCAATTGATGTTGAGCTCACCGATGCCGCGTGAGGTCGTGGGAACCGTTGACCTACGAGACGGAACCCCATTGGTGTTGATCCGAGATGCAGTGCTTCGCCTGACTAAGGCTGAAAATGAAGTTATTCGCGTTATTGGTGCGCCTTTGCGGGATGCGGGATTGCTGATTGAGGTAACGATGGAAGCGGGACCATTACGCACTGCTATGGTCGACTACGGGGTCCGCGTTTTGATATTGTCTGCTGTGATCTCGGTTTTTACGGCTTTCCTTTTATTCCTCGCGGTTCGCGCCATCTTAGTGAAACCGATCCGCGGTGTGGTGGATCACATGACAGCCTATGCGCAGGCCCCCGAAGATGGCCGAAAGGTCATTACGCCAAGTGCTGGCGTGACAGAGCTGCGCGAAGCTGAAGAAGCCCTCAAATTCATGCAAACCGAATTGACCAGCGCGTTGCGCCAGAAAGATCGCTTGGCTGGATTGGGGAGTGCTGTGAGCAAAATTAGCCACGACTTGCGCAATATTTTGACTTCAGCGCAGCTGTTTACGGATCGGATCGAGATGAGCGAAGATCCGACAGTTGCGCGCCTTGCGCCAAAGTTGGTGAATTCGATAACCCGGGCTGTGCATCTTTGTGAAAGCACGTTGGCTTTTGGCAAAGCAGAGGAGCCAAGCCCAGATCTTGCAATGGTCCAGCTCAAGCCAATCGTCGCTGATGTGATTGATGGTGAACGTCTTGCCGCCGGAGAAAGTGATCTACATTTCTCAGTCTATATTCCGCCAATGATGACGGTGCGGGCTGATTCTGAGCAGCTATATCGCGTGATCTCAAATCTGGTGCGTAACGCGCGCCAAGCTATCATGGCCACACGAAAGCCGGGGGATATTATCGTTGCAGCTTCCGAAACCGATGATTTTTGGTTGATCGAGATCACGGATACCGGCCCTGGATTGCCTAAGAAAGCGCAGGAACATTTATTCACACCATTCCAAGGTGGGGTGAGTAAAGGTGGCTCTGGATTAGGTATGGCGATCTCTGAAGAACTCGTGCGTGGGCACGGTGGGACGCTCAGTTTGCAGAGCACTGGGGAGAAGGGAACAATCTTTTGTATCAAGCTTCCCAAGGGCGATGTCGATTTATCAAAATAATGATAACTTTGGTCAAACAGGGGCTTGCATACCCTGACCAGCAAGATTAGACACCGCCTTAACGGACCGATAGCTCAGCTGGATAGAGTACCTGACTACGAATCAGGGGGTCGGGGGTTCGAATCCTCCTCGGTCCGCCATGAAAATTTTCTACAAATTGATATCCGACATCTAAAGACCGTCTTTCCGACGGAAAACGGTTTTTTGTGCTTAGCACAGCCTTTCCGCATTGGACGGGATATTTGAACATGGAATGTTGGCTGAGCGCACATTAAGCCTGCGCCCAATATCTAGCATGCTGGCTCGGGCTGAGGCGTTGGTATCCACACCATCCGTTTTGACGGGCAGCACCGTAGCATTTGAGATCGTCGTGAAGGTCGGCTTTGGGCCGATAGCGGCGCCCTAATTGTTTGGGTGGAGAGCCGCTATTCGCTGCGCCTGCAAACTAAATTGGTAACATGAAGAAAGCGGACGCTCAGGGCTGCGAACCCGTTTTTTCGATGTGCAAACGCAGCTAATGGCGGCAGTGAACATGCTGTTGAGCGAACAGTTCTCAGGAATTGAATGACTGTATTGGACCGTCTTCATTAGTGTCGTTAAAGTCTCCATCAGTGTATTCAGAAATGACCCCTTGGTTAGCATCAAGTCGGTCTTGGACCCGCTCAAGTACATCCTCTTTTTCCCAACGACGTACACGCCGTTCTTTGCTGGTTGTGCATTTGTCCTTGATGGCACAATCGGCGCAGGCTCCCGAACATTATGATCCTGAACACAAAACCAGATCGTCACTTAAGCGACAAAATCGAACGGGACCTCAATCAGATATCGTAAATCGTCATTGTCCATGTATACCATGTTTGTGACGAACGGTTTTCCATGTTCTTCCGTTTCCCAGCCCATACAATAGGGGTCGACATGCATATAACCCTCGCGTTCAGCAAGGCCACGCCGCGCAATCGTCCTGATCATTAGGCCGTAAACATAAGCCACGTCAAAATGGTCAAGACACACTAGAAACGCCAAACGTGCCAGAATATCGACAAGGCCGCCGCCACGGAATTTCCCGCCATCAGGATCAACCCATAGATCTCCATGATAGGCAGTTGGGCCGGTTATTTTCTGCGCACCGGGACCAGGACGGTACCACATGCTGTCCCTTTTAATCGTCACGCCAGTTGGCAAGAATTCGGTAAAACGGCGCCGCATATAGGCCGATAGCGGCATAGATCGCAGATCAATAAGACGCATCGCCTGATTGTGAACCAGTTTACCATCGCTATTACGTCCGGTGATGTAGAAACCACGTTGAGGTGGGATGAACTGTTTTTCCGGATCAAAAGGCGGTGCCAAGGGTTGGAATGGGCGTTCTTCACGGACTATATGCGCGTATTCCGTAAAGTCGTAACCAATTTCGATAAACATGCCACGTTCTGCTAGCATTCTGATGCAATCATCTCGCAGTGATTCTTCTATTGTAACGTTCTCTGATCTTGACATCTTCAACCTCCACTGGCGTGATAAATTATAAAGTGGCCGCCTAAATGCATCTAAGCTTGTCGAAAGTTGCCAAGTCAAAAAAATTCGGGCCGGTAACCTGATACCAAAACTGACCAGCCAATTTTATAAGATAAACTTATTTTCGACAGAGTGTTAGCTCGTCTTGTTTGGCGCGAGCTCGTTTATTCTAAAATTTGTTAAAAGCGCACTCGACATGGATAGACGGCGCTCATCTGACAAGCCATCAATTTGAATGTCATGTGTACGCTCTATGATGGAGACCAATGAGAAGCTTTTGTCAGGGAACTGACAGCCCATCAACAGACGCGCGTAACTCATGGGTTCGGGCCCTTTTTCGAGGTCACGGACCATATTGGTATGCACGTGATCGAAGCGTACCCCCCCTGTGGCACGAACATCCTCGTAGGGTTGGGATAGTAAGTGGCTCCAGCTATCGCCTTCGGGCATGGCGGGCAGTGAACGACCAATGGAACTAAGGGACCATGCGCGACCATACCAAGTTGCATATGAAGATTTTTCGCCAATTTCGACACAAAGCCATGTACCTTTTTCGTGTCGAAACGACAGTTGATAGGGGCGTATACGGTCGAAGGCTTCGTGCGCGATTTTACCTTCGGCCTGCGCCCAAGTCTGTAAGGCACAGCGCAGTAGTTCAGACGATCCGTTCCAAATCTCTGTAATTGGGTGTTGTTGCACAAAGATGCTTTGCTCTGGCTGCTGGCGCACCATATGGAACAACCCGTTCAGATGGCCTGCTTCACCAGATACCCACGACTGACTGCGCAGCAAGATGTCCCTGGCCTCGGGCAATGCGCGTTCACCAGCTTCTGTGAGGTCATATCGACGATCTAAAACCCTAAACAAATCTGCACCCAACGCTTCCTCAAGCAGACTGATATGACGGCGTACGGTTTGGCGTGTGCTTTTAAGTTCTTGTACGGCATGCGAGAGATTTAAAGTTCTCGCCAACGTAACGAACGAGCGCATCATCTCGAAAAGCAAAGGGTTTACGACTTCAACCACAACTATACAGACTCCAAAAACGATCAACATTCACTTTGCAGGATTGTCCTATCAACCGACAATCCAGACATAGAAACAATCTCTATGGTTGAAAGGCAACTATATGCACTCAAATTTAAAAGTTGCACAGCAATAATTGTTGAACGGATCGAGTCCCAAGATCGAAAACCTCTTGTGCACCTGCTCGATTTGGGCGGTGGTCAGGCCTCAAGATCCCCAGTTGTTTTTCTTGCGGTGGTAAGTGCGTGAAGCAACTGTCAGCAATGAAGGGGAGGTTTAAACGAAAATTGAGAAAAAACACGCCTTCATAACTGTCACGGAGTGAGTGGAGCGTGGCGCTTAGCTATTTCAAGCACGCGGCTCCGTTTGCGAAACAGAGCACAGATGACGGCAGCAAGAAGGCTTAATTCAATGGAATTAAGCGCTCGTGATCTTGTACCAAGCCGAGCATAGGAACTGCCGTGTCTTGGCCTTTGTTGTGATGAGGGGAATGGCCTGAAGATAAGGTCTTAGGCCTGCTTGCGCTGAGCGCTATCATAGAACTCTGATCACCAGCGTTTTTACCGGTTCGGAATAATGATCCATTTTGGAGAGATCATATAGCGTGTCGGCCCAGTGATAGGTTCGTGTCAGTCGAACTGCGAAGGCATCGGCGTAGAAATTGCAGCGGATCTTTTGCTGACCACGCCGAGCCTTAGCCGTAAAAAGGCGCTGCTTTTACGGTTGGTACGGGAGGGAGGAATGGTGCAGGACGATGCGCAGGTTGCCTGCCGTGTCCTTTTTGTAGCCAAAGCTCTTGTCGACTGTGGTGACAGAGCCATCCTTGTTGGTGAGCTTGATCCACCCCATCCACATCGCGACATCGCCTTGAATAAAGCTGGCCGAGGGGATGCTTTCCATCGCGCGCCAGCCCATGATCGCAAAGCCGTTGTCCAATGGGTATTCTTCAGAGTGACCGCAGAAATAGGCCAATGCGCCCGCTTTGGTTGGGCGGAACGTTTGAGCGCCGCTTGCCATGGTTGGTTTGAATAGTACTGGCCCAAGGTCGTAGCCATAATAGCTGTCGATATTGGCAGAAGCGATCTCTCGAGCCGCCTCAATTCCTCCGCTCTCGAACGCCTTCGAAATGGTGATTTTTCCGTTGCCCCAGGTTGTCAGGGCGGTTTGTATATCGTCTTGGGTGATCAGCAAGGGTTGTTCCTTTTTGTCTATGTTTCAAACGACCGGGGTCATGGTGGAGCTTGAAAAACGGGGCCAAGTGCCAGCATCAGCGGTGCTGGCCGAAAGATTACGCTGGTACTACCAGTGTCAGCACCTCCTCGTCTAGTGACTGGCTTGCGTTTTTCCCTTCCACGAAGGCGGATAGTCACGCTGTTTACCCCAGCTTCCCGCCGCGCAAGGGTGAGCACGTTCTTAACAGGTCAAAAACTTCAACCAGATCGTTTTCTGGCAGTATTGATACGCCTGCCATGGTGACCTGGTTAACCGCCTGGACCTGTTGATCGAGCCCGACCTCCTCGAGACAGCGT
>JALZUL010000094.1 GCA_023301665.1 Ascidiaceihabitans sp. | reverse complement strand
GGGCTGTTCTGGCAGCGCGAGCGAGCAGGTCGTAACCCCCACCGAATTGGGTGAGGGTCGTAAAGATCGTTAAGTTAAACCAGATGCTTCTTAAAGTGCGCTATTGTGCGATCCCAAGATAGGTTTGCCATTTTTTCGTCATAACGTGGGGTGCTGTCGTTGTGAAAACCGTGGTTAGCGCCTTCGTAAATATAAGCTTCGTAATCGGTGCCATTTGCCTTTAATGCAGCCTCGTAATCGGGCCAGCCGGCATTCACTCGGGTGTCGAGTTCCCCGTAATGCAAAAGTAGAGGGGCTTTTATTGAGGGCACATCTTTTGCCGCAGCTTGGCGACCGTAATAGGGAACGGCTGCTTTTAGTTCCGGATAGGCAACCGCAGCTGCATTTGAGACCCCGCCGCCATAACAAAAGCCCGTGATGCCCACATTCCCTGTAGAGCCATCATGCGCCATAAGGAATTCAACAGCTGCAAAGAAGTCATTCATCAGTTTGCTGCTATCAACGGTTTTTTGCAAAGCGCGCCCTTCGGTGTCGTTTCCGGGGTAACCACCTACTGATGTTAAGCCATCGGGGGCCAAGGCCATAAAACCTGCTTTTGCGAGGCGACGTGCAACATCTTCTATGTATGGGTTCAGGCCGCGATTTTCGTGAACAACGACAACGGCAGGCAATTTGCCTTGGGTGCCGGCGGGGCGGACCATATAACCGCGTACTTCGCCATGGCCATTGGGGGAGGGGTACGTGATGTATTCAGGTTCGATGTCTGGATCGTTGAAGGACACCTGTTCAGCCAAGGCATAGTTCGGAGCCATCAAGCCCAAAATCGTGGAAGCGGTCATACCTGCTACAGCGAATTTCGTAGCACCTTCTAAAAACTGGCGCTTGGTGATCATCCCGTGGGCGTAAAAATCGTAAAGCTCTAAAAGCTTAGGGTCAAAATCTTTTGCTGTCAGCCGTGACATTTGAAAATCTCCAATCATTTCCGATTTAAGAATGATAGGTGGCTCTCTGTAAAAGCCCAATCACTTTTCACGTTATTGGGGTGCGGTTTTGATGCTAACGCTGAGTGTGTAACCGAAGCTAACCGGATTTGTCTGTGGCGCAATGATGGTCACTATACCTGATAGACTTGTGATTGGTAGGGAACGCCACCCACCCACTATAGTGACTTGATGAGACCGATTTCATGTATCAGGCGCAGCTATTTTATTGGCTCTCCTGTGTGGGCATTAGCCTCTTTTGAATTTGTGATCTCGAAGAAATTATATACGAAAGGCCGCTTTATGACCTCGGTATCTACCATTCGATCTCGATTTTTGCTTGTTGCGTCGTTGCTTGTCTCTTTGGGCACAATGAGCACGCAAACATCTGCTCAAGAGGCTGCACCGCTGCCTGAATATGTGGTTGCGCAATACGGAACCCCGCCTGCTATTCCGAAAGGTCCCTTGTCTAAAGACTTAAAGAAGGCAGTGAATTTTGCTTTCGTTGATTCTGTTGAGCAGGGCTCATGGGGACGTGACCAAACTTTAGCCTTGTCCGACATCGCTGAATCCAAAGACCCACGTTTGGTTTGGATGATCAGCGATTTGATGCGTTTCGCGAACAGCCATGATATGAATACGCTCTTAACCCAAGCGGCGGCCACTCTTTTAGAGAAAGACATCGCACCCCAGAATTCATGGGGTGACGTGACCGATTATTTGATTGCTTGGGATATTCCAGAACCTCCTGGTTATCTGAAAGTAAAACGGGCGATTTTTACCAGTATTATCCCTGGCTGGGATAAAATCTTTGTAAAAGGCGATATCGATTGGCGTCATGTATCTTGGGGTGGTGTTCTAATCGATGATCGCGCCTATGACACAACGGATGAGATCTGCAATTGCATTCCCGCGATCGATAATCCTGAGGTCAGCAGTGCCGAAGACGCCAAATGGCTCAAGGACAGCGATATTGTGTTTGGGATCGAAGTGAATGGCGAATACCGCGCTTATCCACGCCGTACGATGGAAGTGCGCGAGATGGTGAATGATACGCTTGGTGGCCGTGACCTTGGCATTCCTTACTGCACGTTGTGTGGTGCCGCGCAGGCTTACTTTACTGATCAGTTGCCAGCGGGTGTGAAACGTCCAATTCTGCGTACATCCGGTCTTCTGATCCGCTCTAATAAAGTTATGTACGACCTGACGACCTATTCGATTTTTGATACGTTTCTTGGGAAGGCAGTGACCGGCCCCTTAGCGCGTAAAAATATACAGCTTGAACAGGCGACAGTGATTACCACTGACTGGGGTACATGGAAAAAAGAGCATCCAGAAACAACTGTGATGGTTGAACGTCTTGCGCTGGGCCGCGATCCAGATTTCCGCAACGGTCGCGATGCGGATGGCCCGATCTTTCCTGTAGGTGATGTCGACCCACGCTTGTCTGTGCATGAGGATGTTATTGGTGTGATCACCGCGTCTGGAAAACCTATCGCATTTCAGCGCAGTACAGCCGTCTTGGCGCTCAAAAGGGGCAAAGAGATTGCATATGAAAACGTTCGTCTTCAATTGGAAGCAGGTGGGATCAAAGCGGTCGACGTCAGTGGCGCTGATCTTGGGAGCCACCAAGCCTTTTGGTTCGCTTGGTCACAATTCCACCCAACTACAGAGTTGTGGGCGGGTTAAGCCAGCTTGAGAACCATACCCTTTTAAGGTTGTGAAAGATGAAAGCCTTTGGCGTCAGCATTCAGTTGCTGGCGCCTTTTCCGTTAATGGGTAAGAGCAGTAAGCCATTTGCGAAACACATCTATGGAGTCTTGTTTTTGCGTGTTTGGGCGGGCAGCCATGAAAAAATTCTGCTGTGTCATGAGTGTGTGGGTAAATGGCGAAACGAGTGTGTTTCGGGCGAGATATTGCTTGGAAAATATGTTGTTAATTATCGCAACACCACGACCACTTGCGATGGTTTGCAACGCGAGCAAGGATGAGTCCATTTGCATCCACGGCTTCGGGGGCTTGCGTTCTATTCCAAGCTCACGAAACATGAGTGACCAATCGTTTTCAGATCCGACAATGTGAACGGTATCAGCCTCGAGCAATGCTTCGGGGTCTCGTTGGAAAATCGCGGCATCACTTGGGTTGCATACAAGGCTGGCTTGGCCCGATCCCAAAGGCCAGATTTCATCATCTGGCCAGTCGCCGGCTCCATAACGAATGTCTATATCGATGGTTGCGTCATTCATGCGGTCGGCCCAAACGGTGGTCGAGAGGCTGATGTCAATTTCGGGGTGTTGTGCACGAAATTCATGTAGGCGTGGTGCCAAAACCAAAACCCCAAATGAAATGGACGCGCGGATATGTAACGCGGTTTTCCTTTTTGGTTGGAACAGACCATTTGTCGCGAGTTGCATGTCCTGAAACGATTTGCGCACAGGTTGCGCATACGCTTGGCCGATGTCAGTCAGTTCGACCCCTTTGGGCAACCGCTTGAAAAGTTTCATTTCCAAACTTTGCTCAAGCAGTTTGATTTGTTGACTGATTGCCGCTGGAGTAAGGTTCAACTCATCCGCCGCAGCAGCAAAAGAGCTGTGTCTGGCACAAGCTTCAAAGGCGCGCAGCCAAGTGACATGGGGCAGAGGGCGCATGGCAAGGATCCTTTTGGTTGGGATCACTATGCAGGTGCTTTGGATTGGCCTCAACGTAAAATGATTAAATAGAATGAGGCCTTAGGCCACAGAACAGTTGTTTGCTGTTGTAACTATACGCTCGCTAAATGTTGCTCAGAAACGCGCGGTGATCTTTGTGCAGCAAGACGAATTCGATTACATCATTGTTGGTGCTGGTTCGGCCGGATGTGTACTGGCTGATCGTTTGTCGCGATCTGGAAAGTACAAGGTTTTGCTCCTTGAAAGCGGCGGCTCTGATGCACGGTTTTGGATAAAGGTCCCTATTGGGTATGCGATAAATTATGCCAATCCGGCTTTGAACTGGGGTTTCCACACCGTTGCTGACAAAGGTTTGGCTGGGCGCTCAGTGTATTGGCCACGCGGTAAAGTCATTGGGGGATCAAGCTCAATCAATGCGATGACTTATGTGCGTGGTTTGGCTCATGATTTTGAAGATTGGGCGCAGGCGGGCGCGCTGGGTTTCGAATGGGACGAAGTGCTTAAAGTTTATGAACGGCTAGAAACCCACGCCGAAATGACGACGAACGGAAACAGGCAAATACGGGGTAGGGGGCGGGTTTGGGTATCTGATTTATCTGACCAAATGTCCCCTTTTTCTCAAACCTTTTTAGATGCAGCGGCGGAGATGAAGCTGCCAGTGATAAAGGATTTGAATGCGCCAAACTCGGATGGCATCGGTTTTTATCGCAGCACCGTCAAGAATGGCTATCGCTGGTCTTCGGCTGATGCGTTTCTACGGCCTGCGAAACGGCGCGGCAATTTGATGATTGTCAAACACGCTCATGCAGACCGGCTACATTTTGACGGTGAAAGGGTCACGGGTCTTCAGTACGCCCGAAAAGGTCATGTCGTTACAGTTACCGCGCAACGTGAGGTGATCGTAAGTGCGGGCGCAATCAACTCGCCAAAGCTGCTGCAACTGTCAGGGTTTGGTCCGGCCAAATTGTTAGCCCAATATGGGATCAAAGTCATGCGTGACCTGCCGCAGGTGGGCCGCGGTTTGCAGGATCACCTTGCTATTGGTTATCAATTCCGCGCCAATAGGGCGACTTTGAATGCCGTGTTAGGCAGCCCATTGGGACGGCTGCGGATGGGCGCAAAATATCTCTTAACCCGTAAGGGACCTTTGTCCGTTCCGGTTAATCAAGTTGGGGGATTTGTGCGTTCAAACAACGCCCGAACCGTGCCGGACATCCAACTTTACTTTAATCCCGCCTCTTACGAGGTATCGGGATCCGGTAAAACCCAGCTGGACCGGCAGTCAGGTTATCTGATTTCCGCTCAACCGTGTCGCCCCACTAGTCGTGGGTACGTTGAAATTGTATCTCCGTCACCCAATGATGCGCCGCGTATCGTGCCCAATTCACTTTCGACGGAAGCAGACAAAGAAACCGCGGTGCGCGGTGCACGTATCTTACAGCAGTTCGCTAAAACGCAAAGCTTAAAGGCTGTGACGATTGATGCGAAACCACCGGATCTTAATGCGTTAGATGACGCTGCATTGCTACGCGATTTCCAAAGTCGCGCTTCGACGGTTTATCATCCAACGTGCACCTGTCGTATTGGTTGGAGTGCACAAAAATCGGTTCTGGATGCACGCTTGCGTGTTCATGGTGTGGCAGGGCTGAGGGTCGTAGATGCCTCGGCCTTTCCAAACATCACCTCGGGCAATACCAATGCACCAACAATGATGTTGGCGATGAAAGCGGCGGATTACATTTTGGAGGATGCCGATAAAGTTCTAAAAGAATGGACCACGTAAAAGGGGTATTTCCATGAAGCTAGAGAAACTCGAAACCTTTGTTGTTGGCAATCCTCCACCCCGCCATGGCGGGCGCTATTTCATCTTTTTACGCCTTACCACCGCTTGCGGCATCACGGGCGTTGGCGAGATTTATAACGCAACATTTGGCCCACACGTATGCTGCGCAATGGCCCAAGATATGTTTGGCCGTCATTTTGATGGAGCCGACCCACATCACATCGAAAAATTGTTTCGCAAGTCTTATGGTGCTGGTTTCACGCAACGCCCTGATGTGAGTGTTATGGGGGTGTTCAGTGGATTGGAAATGGCGTGCTGGGATATCATCGGTAAAGCTGCTGATTTGCCGGCCTATGAGTTGCTAGGGGGCAAGATACATGAACGGTTGCGCAGCTATTCATATATCTATCCGGCCTCGGGGGATGTGTACCCTGATCCCGATACTCCCAACGCATATAACGATTCCACGATAGCAGCTGAGGTCGCTGCTCGTATGGTGGAACAGGGCTTTACAGCGCTCAAATTTGACCCCGCAGGGCCATTTTCAATTTACGATGGTCGCCAGCCAAGTCTTGAGGATATCACTCGGAGCGTTGCTTTTTGCCGCGACATTCGCGAAGCGGTCGGCGATCGCGCCGATCTGTTGTTTGGTACCCATGGGCAGTTCACAGTCTCGGGGGCGAAACGGCTGGCGCGCGCGCTTGAGCCGTTCAACCCACTGTGGTTTGAAGAGCCGATACCACCGGAAAACCCAAGCGACATGGCGCAGGTTGCTGCCTTTACCTCGATCCCAATAGCCGCTGGTGAAAGGTTGTGTACGAAGCATGAGTTTGCACGGGTACTTGAGGTCAGTGCCGCCTCGATTCTGCAGACCAATTTGGGGCGTGTTGGTGGCCTGCTCGAGGCGAAGAAGATCGCGTCCTTGGCTGAAACCCGTCAGGCGCAAATCGCACCGCACCTCTATTGCGGTCCTGTCGTAGCGGCAGCCAACATCCAGCTTGCGACGTGTTCGCCGAACTTCCTAATCCTTGAAAGCATCGGTACCTTTGAGGGGCCTTACATGAATGCGGTGAAAGGTCAGATCAGGTGGGAGGACGGTTACATTATTCCGCCAACAGATCCGGGTTTAGGGGTCGAACTTGATGACGAGGCTATTGCGTCGATGCCATACTTTGGAGACGAATTGCATCTAGAAATGCATCAGACCCCCGTCACGCCATAACCAAAGGACATTAAAACCTGACACTGGACAAATTCAATATTGGTGCAGCTTGGGCTTAGGCGACTATCTAGAGGTTAAGGTTATGCCGCCCTTAACAATTTGATAGAGGCTTAAAAAGAAAAAGGCGGAGCAATGGATGCCCCGCCTTTTTCTTTGCCTAAAGCCCTGTGCTTTGTCTAATTTAAGAACCAGCCATAGCTGCGGGTTCTGGCATTGATGTGAGCCGTGAGGCATCAATCAATGCTCCCTTGTTTTGGATCACTTGCCCTGCGCAGATTTGTGCTTTGGTGATGGCAGCCTGTGTCGACGCGCCGTCTAGAAGAGCGGCAAGATAAGCGCCGTTAAAGGAATCTCCGGCAGCCGTGGTGTCGATAACACCCTCGACCGGTTTCACGGGGTAAGTCGTGATTTTACCGGCCTTGAGATGCACGGTGTCGTCGGGGCCGCTTTTGACCACAACGTGGTCTGCTCCAAGTGCATGGTAACGATTGGCTGTAGCTTCGGGGTCGACGTCGCCAAAGGTTGTTTTTTCATCGTCAAAGCTGGGCATGACAATATCGGACAGCGCCGCCGCCTGTGCGATGACGCTACGCATACGATCGTGGTTGTCCCACAGGTGTGGGCGGATGTTTGGATCAAATGCGATCATAGCATTGGTCGGTTTGTGGCGGCGGAGATTGTTCAAAAGCGTGTCGCAATCATCCTCTGGTAGGATCGCAAGGGTGATGCCTGAAAGATAGATAATATCGGCTTTTTCAACTTTTGCCCAAAGGAGATCTGGATGCTGCATCATCATGCGTGCAGCCGATGTGTCGCGCCAATAGGTAAAGCTACGTTCAGCGCCATCCAGTTGAATGGAGTAAAGACCGGGGCGCCGGTCTTCTAAGCGAGGAACGTCAGTACAGTCGATCCCTGCGGTTTGAACAAAGTTCTGTAGTTGGTTGGAAAGGGGGTCCGTTCCAAGTGCAGTATGGAATGCGATCTCTACATTTTCATGAGAGGCGGCACGTGCGTACCAAAGGGTATTGAACACATCGCCCGCAAAAGCTTGCCGCCAAAGGCCTTCACCTTGGGCTGACAGTTCAACCATGCATTCGCCGATACCTAGGATAGTTGTCATCTTTACGTCCTGACAGTTTTCTGAGTGTTCTTAATTATTGGCCCGATGGTGGCCCAATGAGCGTTCAAGATTTACTTGAACGTCATTGGCATCAGGGTACGTGGGAGCCACAAAGCGATTTCGGGGAACACGATAATCAACAACAAGATCAACAGCATTGGCGCAAGGATGATAACAACGTCTTTCATCACGTGCACAACGTTCATGCCCCCAATGGCCGCGGATATGAGTAAACAGAGCCCGTAGGGCGGTGTTACCAATCCGAAGGCCAGTGAGATGATACCGATGATCGCAAAGGCGATTGGATGGATGCCAGCGGCGGTTGCTACAGGCAAAAGGACGGTCCCAAGGATGATGATTGTGGGGATCGCATCGATGAACAGGCCAAAGAATAAGAACAACGCCGCGATGACCAAAGCTGTGCCGATCACTCCAAATTCGCCTGCCGTCATTGTTTCCACGATCAAACGAGGCACGTTATAAAATGCGAGCATCCAACCGAAGGCCGAAGCTGTACCAATTGCGAACAATGAGATCGAAGCGAAACGGCCAGTGTCGTAAAAGATGTGGCCAAGGTCACGGAAGGTAACCGTACGATAGACAAACACGCCAAGGATCAAGGCGTAACCTGCTGCGATGATCGCGCTTTCTGTTGGCGTAACGATACCACCAACGATACCACCGATAACAAGTACGGGGGTCAACATCGCGAGGGCAGCGCCCTTAAAGGCGGTCCAGAATTCTGCAAACGTCGGGCGCAGAGCAATAGGGTAGTCGTAGACTTTTGCATAAGCGTAAACAGTGCCCATAAGTGCGCCGCCGATCAAAAGGCCAGGAATTGCACCGGCCAAGAATAGTGCGCCCACTGAGATTTGCATTACGCCACCCCAGACAACCATCAAAATACTTGGCGGAATGATAACGCCCATTACAGAAGAGCAAGCGGTGATAGCGATTGCAAAGCGGGTGTCATAGCCCTCTTTCACCATCGCAGGGATCAAGATTTTACCGCAACCCGCAGCGTCAGCAGTAGAAGAGCCTGAGATGCCGGCAAACAACATTGATACGGCAACATTCACATGACCAAGGCCACCCGGCATCCAGCCGGTCAGAACGCGCGCAAGATCGATCAGTTTGGCGGTGATTTTTCCTGAGTTCATCAAGTTCGCGGCCAGCAAGAAGAACGGCACAGCAAGCAAGATGAAAGAGTTATAGGATTGGAACATACGGTCCAAGATGATGAACGGTGTCAAACGAATGTCGAGGATAACAATCGGAATCGTTGCAATGCCTAGGGCAAAAGCGACCGGTACACGGATCAAGATCAAAAGGAGGAAGCCGCCGACTAGAATGGCGCTGGCGAGGCCGGTGGAAATGATCATGATTGTGCTCTTTTCGTCATAGTGTAGGTCGTGAATGCCTCATAAAGGCGATAAGCGCTGAAGCTGGCCCAGATGGCTCCGGCGACAGGAACAGTGATGTAGGTCCAAAGAAGGTTGGCGCGCATCATTACTGAACTTTGGATTGAGCCAACTTTGGCGTATTCAATCCCGTACCATGCAAAGAGCAGGGCAAAGATCAGGACAAAGATGTGGACAATGCCTTTTTGGATCAGGACGGCGAGGGGGTGCTTGGCATCGCGGGTGATCACAACATCAAAGTGTGTCCCATCCCATACCGCGACCATTGAGCCGATCATAACAACCCAGACAAAGATGAAGGTGGCCAGTTCTTCGGTCCATAAATAGGTTGGAATAATTCCGGTGTAGCGTGCCAGCACCTGCATCCCAACGGGGATAGCGAGAGAGGCCATGAGGCATCCGAGTAAGACCCGTAGGCCGATGCAAAATTTTTCGAGGAGTTGCCCGAGCATGATAGTGTCGTCCCTAGTTTTACGGGACGTATGCCCGGAGGAAATGAATGAGGCACCCCAACTTATCAGGGTGCCTCAGGTTTAACCTATTAGGTTTAGATTACATGCCACGTACGGCTGTAAGCAAATCAGTCGCTTCGATGTCAGCAGCGAAAGCGTCTTGTACAGGAATAACCATCTCGAGCAGTTGCTCACGGCCTGCGAATTCTTGTACTTTAACTTGGCCCGCATCGACCATTTCCTGAAGCTTTAGACCATCTTCACGTGATTCTAGCTCACGACCAAATGCGCCTGCATCGTTACCGGCTTTTGTGATAGCCGCTTGAAGATCCTCAGGCAATTTACGGAAAGATTTGCCGCTCATTACGATTGGACGCACTGTGATTGTGTGCTTGGTCAAAGTTACGTTTGGTGCAACTTCGTAGAACTTCAGGTTTTGGATGCTTGCAGCTTCGTTTTCGAAACCTGCAATAACGCCAGACTGAATCGCGTTGTAAACTTCGTTATACGCGATTGCTGACGGAGCCGCTGTCAAAGCAGAGAAGATCTGTGCTTGGATAGGAGCGCCCATAACGCGCATTTTGTGGCCCGCTAGTTCGTCTAGGTTGCCGATTGGCGCGCTAGAAACGAGGTTACGTACGCCGCCACCGGTGTAGCCGATGATTTTGATGTCGGCATTTTTTTCCAACTCAGCTTCCAAAGGCGCGAATGCGTCGCTGGACAGAACAGTGTTCCAGTGGTCAAGGTCACGGAACAAGAATGGCATGTCCATCAAAGGAATAGATGGTGCGAATTTCGCCATGTTGGATGGGGCCATGATTGTGTAGTCAATCGCGACGCCTTGCTGAAGGAAGTTAACGTAGTCTTTTTCTACGCCCAGCTCGCCGTTCAAGCGAAGATCAAATTCAACGTCGCCATCGTAATATTCACCAACCAAGTCAGCAAATTTCACCATTGTTTTGGTGAATGCGTGGTTGTCATCAAACATGCTTGCGCCGCGCAATGTTACGCTTTCCGCAGAAGCTGCAGTGAATGAAGCAGCGCTCAGCGCTGTGGCAAGTGCCATTTTAGTTGCAGATTTAAAAAACATCGTGTTGTTCCTCCCAGAAGCAATGTTCTCGCCCGACATAAGGTCGCAGCGGTCAGATTCAGTGTAAATCTGGAGTGAGATAAGCGTGAAGGTGCAGGTTCGTCAAGAAAAATGCTGACTAGTATGGTACTTTAGTGTATGAAAGTAACGTAAGGTTGATTGTCCGGCCCAAAATAACTGTGATTGCTAAGAAACCGAAGGCTTAACAGCTAAAGGAGCGCTATTAAGTGACGATAACGTTGAAACCAAAAGGTTTTACCAGTAAAAACGGTGTCGGCAGCGGTGCGCGAGCCCTTAGACTGCGGCCCTATGAGTACTGGATAAAAGAATGATTGCGGTGCAAGCAACGAGAGAAATAAAAAGATTAACCACTACGGAGGAAGTCTTCCGTCGTTTGCGATCCGATATCATTTCTTTGCAATTGCCGCCCGGTTCTAAGATTTCTGAAGTTGAAATCGCCAAAACCTGTGACGTTTCGCGTCAACCCGTTCGCGAAGCTTTCATGCGTCTCGGTGAGCTTAATCTTGTAGAGATTCGTCCTCAAAGGGCCACCCGGGTTCGCAAGATTTCGCAGCAAGAGCTTTGTAATACTAGATTTATTCGTGCCGCGGTTGAGGTTGAGGTCGTGCGGGTCGCATGTAATGAAGCGTCGGATGAGCATTTGGCGATGCTTCGTGAAAACCTAAAAGAGCAAACGCGCGCTGTTGAAGCAAAAGAATCAGATGTTCTTAAAGGCTTGGATTACCAATTCCATAAATTGATCTGTATCGCGGCGAATCGTGAAGCAGCCTTCAAAACCATCGCAGAAAATAAAACCCACACTGATCGCGTTTGTACATTAGAGTTGTCCGATGCAGATGGGATGGCGGAGGTTCTTGTTGGGCATAACGCTATCTTTGATGCAATTTGCGCTGGAGATGAAGAAGAGGCGGTTAAAGCCACGAGAGTTCATCTGATGCACCTTGATGCAACTTTAAATCTGGCCTCAGAGAATTATCCCGACTTCTTTGAAGAATAATTCCGCTCAGAGTTCGATTGACAGACCTCGAGTACTACCATACCAGTTCGCCTTGAAGCGGGTGAATTGGATGCTCGCATAGATCTATTTGAGGGCTTTTTATGGGTTTGAACGGAAAAACTGCAATCGTTACCGGTGGTGGACGTGACATTGGTCGAGCATGTGCTCTGCGTTTGGCAGCTGATGGTGCAAGCGTTGCGATCAACTATCATTCTAGCAGTGAGGGTGCTGATTCTGCTGTCGCAGAGATCATCGCTGCTGGCGGTAAAGCATTTGCGTTGCAGGGTGACATGACGAACCCAGCAGATGTGGAAGCACTGGTGAACAAAACAGTTTCCGAATTTGGCGCGGGAATCGATGCGTTGGTTCACGTTACTGGCGGTTTGGTTGCACGTAAAACCATCGCGGACATGGATATCGACCACTGGAACACCGTGATGAACCTGAACGTCACATCGTTCTACCACATTTCTAAAGTCGCGATCCCACACATGAACGAAGGCAGCAGCATCGTATCCTTCGCGTCCCAAGCGGGCCGTGACGGCGGTGGACCAGGTTCAATTGCATATGCGGCATCTAAAGGTGCGGTTATGACAATGACACGCGGCATGGCAAAAGAGCTGGGCCCGAAAATCCGCGTAAATTCAATCTGCCCAGGGATGATCGATACCGATTTCCATAACACGTTCACTAAGGACGAAGTTCGCACATTCGTAGCCAACGCGTCGCCGGTTAAACGTGAGGGATCTTCTGAAGATGTTGCGAATTTGACCGCATTCCTAGCGTCTGATGAATCTGCATTCATGACAGGCGCATGTGTGGACATTAATGGCGGTATGCTCTTCTCGTAAGGCATGCTTTCGTAGGTGACCGGGCCACCCAGAATGGGCCCGGTCACTGATAAAAGTGGAACGTGCCTTTGGCTTTAGGCAGTGTTCCGGTTGGTCGAGGCGACCAAGAGTTGTTCATTCAAGATAGCCATGCTTCCGACTGCGCGGACTGCCTGATAATTGGGCGCGACTGAAGTGAAATGATTAAATTTTCAGCATCTCTGGTGTTTCCGTCTTGTTTACCAGTGGGTCGCCTTTCGAATGCCCTACATTCTTCATACCGGGTGCCAATGTCTAAAAATCAACGCATATTGGTTGTCGAACCCGACCTAGACAAGGTTCAAAGCATTATTGACGCTTTGACAGAAGGTGGATGGCCTAACGTGCGCGCTTTGGCGCAGGTGTCTAGTCTTCAGCGCACAATCAAAGAGTTTGCGCCAGATATCGTTCTGATCGATATGGCGAACCCGGATCGCGATACTCTGGAACACGTCATAATGGTCACCGATACGCAATCGCGCGCGGTTGCTTTGTTTGTAGATCGAACGGATGAGGAATTGACACAAGCTGCGTTGGGCGCGGGTGTTAGCGCTTATGTTGTCGACGGACTGCAGATGCACCGCATCAAACCTGTCCTTGATACCGCGATTGCGCGCTTTCAGATGATGCGGAAAATGCGATCTGAGCTCGATGCGGCCAAGCAAGCGCTAGAGGATCGTAAGACGATTGACCGCGCGAAAGGTTTCCTAATGCGTCAGCGTGGGATGTCTGAGGATGAGGCCTATACTTTGTTACGACAGACAGCGATGGGGCAGGGGCGTAAGATTATCGATGTTGCGCAGGCCTTGGTTACAGCGGCGGATCTTTTAGGATGAGTGATACTGTACTTAATTGCGGTTACGTTCCACTTGTTGATTGTGCGCCTTTGGTGATTGCATCCGAGCTTGGGTTTGCCGCGGAAGAGGGGCTGACCCTTAACCTGATGCGCCAACCGTCGTGGTCAGCCTTGCGCGATATGCTTGCTCTTGGACACCTTGATGCCGCGCAAATGTTATCACCTTTGCCAATTGCGATGTCGCTTGGTCTGGGTGGCATGAAAGCTGAAATCGACAGTTTGCTTGTCTTGTCAGTGAACGGGACAATTTTTGGGGCATCCAATAATTTGAGCGAAGCCTTGGGACCAATGAAATTTGGTGATCCAATACAAATTTTGGACCGTCTTTCTGAGATTAATAGCAGTGTATTGCGGATCGGCGTACCGTTCCCTTTCTCGATGCACCACTTGCTTTTGCGTTATTGGATTGCTTCTAAACCGGAACTCGATGTGGAAGTCGTAACGGTCCCACCGCCACGAATGGCCGATGCTGTGGCTGAGGGGGCAGTAGATGCATTCTGGGTCGGGGAGCCATGGGGCAGCGAAATTGTTCAACGCGGTGTTGGGCGAATTTTGATGACGGGCGGTGATGTTTGGCAGTTCGCGCCGGAAAAAGTTTTGGCTGCGCGTCGTGATTGGGTCGAGAAAGAACCTGACCTTGCCCGACGCTTGATGCGGGCTGTG
>JALZUL010000093.1 GCA_023301665.1 Ascidiaceihabitans sp. | reverse complement strand
ATACGTTGTTTATGTATATGGCCAATATGTCGTGGAACTCATCGATGAAAACCCGTGGCGTCATCGAAATGCTCACGGACATTGATGAAGAAACCGGCGAATACGTTATCCCAAATATTATCTACTCGGATGCTTACTCCTCCGAAATGGTGGCCTACGCCGATCTCGTCCTTCCAGATGCCACCTACCTAGAACGCCACGACTGCATCTCCCTGCTCGACCGCCCAATATGTGAAGCCGACGCTGCCGCTGACGCGATCCGCTGGCCGGTGATCGAACCAGACCGTGACGTACGCGGCTTCCAATCGGTGCTATGCGAACTCGGTGCAAAACTACAACTGCCCGGCTTCATCAACAAAGACGGCAGCCCAAAATACGCCGATTACGGTGACTACATCATCAACCACATCCGCAAACCCGGCATCGGCCCACTGGCTGGGTTCCGTGGTAAAAACGCAGACAAAGTAGGGCGCGGCGAAGCAAACCCAGACCAGCTCGACAAATATATCGAAAACGGTGGCTTCTTTGTCGAGCACATTGAAGCAGGCGCAAACTACTACAAACCGTGGAACACCGCTTATCAAGACTGGGCAGTGGGCATGGGCCTATACGACACGCCCCAACCCTACCTGTTCAGCCTCTATGTCGAACCCATGCGTAAATTCCAACTCGCAGCCGAAGGACACGGCGAACGCCAACCGCCCGAACACCTGCGTGAGCGGATCAAAACCCAAATGGACCCGCTGCCGATCTGGTACTCAAACGAGAACGAAAACAAAGCCAGCGAATACCCAATCACCGCACTCACTCAGCGCCCCATGGCAATGTACCACTCATGGGGCGGCCAAAACGCGTGGTTGCGCCAACTCCACGGCCACAACCCGCTCTATGTGCCAACCAAACTGATGCAAACCAACGGGCTGAAAGACGGCGATTGGGCGCGCGTTACATCCCCACACGGCGAAATCACGGTGCCCGTTCTGGAAATGGCCGCGCTCAACGAAAATACAATCTGGACATGGAACGCCATCGGCAAACGCAAAGGTGCATGGGCCCTAGAAGAAGACGCACCAGAAGTGACCAAAGGCTTTCTACTCAACCACCTTATTCACGAGCTTCTCCCCCCCAAAGGCGACGGGCTGCGATGGGCAAACTCAGACCCTATCACAGGGCAAGCCGCGTGGTTCGATCTGAAGGTGCGCATCGAAAAAGCCGACCCACCCGCTGAATCTCAACCCGCGCTTCCAGCGATCAAATCCCCTGTCGAAAAAGCGCCAAAAGACCTCGCATGGAAGGTCGGAAAATGATCCCCCCTTCATCTTGCCAAAAAACTTTGGGGTCTGGGGCAAAGCCCCAGCGCCACACCAACAAAAAGCGGAGCGCCAATAAATGACCACGCTACCCGAAAAAACCGAAAAGAAACTCGGCCTTGTCATTGACCTCGACACCTGTGTTGGCTGCCACGCCTGCGTGATCTCTTGCAAAGGCTGGAACACCGAAAACTACGGCGCGCCCCTATCAGATCAAAACGCATACGGGGCCAACCCGTCCGGCACCTTCCTAAACCGCGTCCACAGCTTTGAGGTCCAACCAACAGGCGATGAAGCCGCCGCGCAATTGGTCCACTTCCCCAAATCCTGCCTGCATTGTGAGGATGCGCCTTGCGTCACCGTCTGCCCAACCGGCGCCAGCTACAAACGGGTCGAAGACGGCATCGTTTTGGTCAATGAACAAGACTGCATCGGCTGTGGTTTATGCGCATGGGCCTGCCCTTACGGCGCGCGCGAACTCGACAAAGCCGAGGGCGTGATGAAAAAATGCACCCTGTGTGTAGACCGCATCTACAACGAAAACCTCGAAGAGATTGATCGCATCCCAACGTGCGTGCGCACATGCCCAGCAGGCGCGCGCCACTTTGGCGATCTCGGGGATGAAAACTCTGATGTTTCCAAACTTGTCGCCGCGCGCGGCGGTATGGATTTGATGCCCGAACAAGGCACAAAACCGGTGAATAAATACCTCCCTCCAAGGCCCAAGGATGAGTTGCAGGAACTTGACGTTCTAGCGCCCTTCCTTGAACCTATTGCGCAGGAAGCCAAGGGGTTCCTTGGCTGGCTTGATAGAACATTGGAGAAACTTTAGATGCATCCGGCACCCTCGGTCATACTTTTTACTACCTTTTCAGGGCTTGGCTTCGGTCTTTTGTTCTGGTTGGGGCTCGACACCACACCACCAACAGGCTGGGTTGCCTTTGTCTTCTGGCTAATTGCCTATATTTTAGCCGTTGGCGGACTAATTTCATCCACCTTTCACCTTGGTCATCCAGAGCGTGCGCTCAAAGCGTTCAGCCAATGGCGCAGCAGTTGGTTGAGCCGTGAGGGCATCGCCGCCGTCGCCACGCTTGTTGTCATGGCGCTTTACGGCATGGGCTTGGTATTCTTCGGATACGCGTTGCAACCGTTGGGCTATCTCGGCGCAATTGGCGCAGTGGCAACCGTTTACACCACGTCGATGATCTATGCTCAAATGAAGACAGTGCCACGCTGGAACACAGGTCTGACCCCAACCATGTTTTTGACCATATCTTTGGCTGGTGGTGCTTTGCTCAAAGGCTACACAACAATCGCACTCTTGCTGCTGATCATCGCTGGCATCGTTTTGGTGATGACTTGGTTCGAAGGCGACACCGCTTTTGAAAAAGCCAAAACCAACATAGCCACCGCAACCGGTCTTGGCGATCGCGGTTCGGTAAGTGCTTTTGAACCACCACACACAGGCACCAATTACTTGTTGGACGAATTCGTTTATGAAATTGGCCGCAAGCACAGCCAAAGACTTCGGATCGGCGCGATTGGCCTTACCGTCGTTCTGCCAATCCTGTTTCTGTGTTTGCCCTTCAACCACTTCTTTGCGCTCTTGGCCGTCCTTAGCCATATCGCAGGCGTCTTGGCGGCGCGTTGGCTGTTCTTTGCAGAAGCCGAACATGTCGTCGGGCTTTATTACGGCAAACGCTAAAGCCAAATAGCCAATCCTTACCGATCAAACAGCCACACACGTCAAACCGTCTGTGGCTGTTTAATTTTGCAAGCAACGCTTCAGATTTTGCCTGCAGCTTGCAGCATGCGCCACCCGACACCCACATTGCTTGATCGGAAAGAATGCCCGCCACTATAAAGGCAAAAGTTCAAAATATCTTTATTGCGGTTGCGGCTCACCTCACATCGCAAACCGCTGACCCGCCGCGATCTCGGGGCGCGAAATTCGCCGTAGGCACGATACATCGCCAGTGACCTAGGCACGCTGCCCTGCTGGACCCCTCTTGCGAAACGACCCGTCAGCGGAACCGTCTGGTCGTTGTCGCCGTGAAAATGAACGATGCTGGTCACCGGTCCCTTGCAGCTCGGTGGCTGAGGCGTCCAAAACGTGCCTGACATCGGGATGAAAGCCGCAAAGGCATCGTTGTGGTGGCACGCCACATTCCACGTAAACATACCGCCAGTGGACGCGCCCGCCATCACAAGCCTTTCGCGATCAATAGCAAAGCGCGTTGTCGCGTCCTGCGCCACGGCATCCAAATATGCAAACTCTGCGCGTTCACGGCGCGCGTTCCCAGTTGGGGCGTTCTTACTTGCCCAAGAGACCCCAATCGATTTGATCGCGATCAAGGCAATTCCCAGATCATTGCTGACTTGCCGTAACCTTGCATTTCGGATGGTACCAAGAGCAGACCCTTGCAACCCATGGGCAAAAAACAGGGCTGGGATTTTGGTACGGCCATCGTAATTATCAGGTAGAGCGATGTAGTAATGGCGATCGCCAACCCTGCACTGCGAGTTCACGCCACAGGCCGACACGATACTTGGCATCACTGCGCCCAAAATGAACATTACCCAAGCTCGAGATAAAAACTTAATCATCACCACATTCCTTTTCCTCTTTTGAAGGATTGCGGAATGATAACAGGGACCTCAAATCACAAAAGCGTAGCTTTATTGCTCGGCGGTCATCCACCGACGTAATACCGACGTTTTACCGACACGATACCGACGTTAAATTTGGGGCAATTTGATCTAGCAAATTTTGTCTCAGTTTGATCGACCGAATGACCTAAAATTTGATCCCATAGCGAACGGTCAGCGCCTCGCGACCAGGGTTGAAATCCTCAAGCCCCGCATTTGAGATGTGGTCAATCGCAATAGAAATACGTGATTTTTCAGATATTCGATAACCAAGACCAATCAAGGTTCGAAACTGTAAGTCCCCGCCAAGGTCCACACCTGTTCGGCCCGCATCATAATATCCGGCTGCCAAACTCCCCTCAAAGAACCACTTTTCATTAAGGTTCCGGATCGCCGACAGACCTGCGCCGACAAAGGTGTCACTGTCGTCATCAACTTGCGCCACCACAAAGCCGGAAATTGTTCCCCAGCGGTATTCACGCACCGGATCAGTATGATACTCAAGCTGAAAAGTTGTCGAGCCACTGCCCCGTCCATCTAACTCATCGTCGCCTATACCTATGACAACTTCTCCAGCCATTGCTGAGAACGTGCTGGCCAAAAATGCGATAGTCGTGATCGATATCTTTTTCATGGTCTCCGGTCCCTAGATGTTCATTTGGTCCTTTGATTTTTTGTGCCAAAAAAATGCAACCCGCTCAACAGTGTGACATCATAATCGCTTAATTGT
>JALZUL010000092.1 GCA_023301665.1 Ascidiaceihabitans sp. | reverse complement strand
GTCGGCTGCGGGTGTACCATATTCACCATATCAATCAACCCCATTGGTGGGCAGAGGGCGGCAATGAGACTCCAGAAAACTTCGGTCTTGCCCGCGCACAGGAACTTGAAACTGCAATCTTAGAAATGGGCGAAGATCGTGTAGCAGCCTTCATCGCGGAACCCATACAAGGTGCTGGGGGTGTTATCGTTCCACCGGACACGTATTGGCCTGAAATTCAACGTATCTGTGACAAATATGAAATCCTATTGATTGCCGATGAGGTTATTTGCGGCTTCGGCAGAACCGGTAATTGGTTCGGATCTGAGACTGTAGGCATCCGTCCTGATATCATGACAATAGCCAAGGGATTAAGCTCTGGCTACCAACCTATCGGAGGCTCCATTGTATCCGATGAAGTGGCCGAAGTTATCAATTCAGGTGAGTTCAATCACGGGTATACCTATTCAGGACATCCAGTTGCCTCAGCCGTCGCGTTAGAGAATCTACGCCTCCTCCAAGAGGAAAACGTTTTAGAACATGTCCGCAATGTTGCAGCACCTGCGCTCGCTGAAATGTGGAATGGCTTAAGCGACCATCCTTTGGTAGGTGAAACCAAGGTTGCGGGTATGATGGCGTCTCTTGCCTTAACACCCGACAAAGAAACACGTGCGACATTTGCCGCCGACGCAGGAACAGCTGGCTTCATGTGTCGCGAGCGCAGCTTTGCCAACAACCTGATTATGCGGCATGTTTACGACCGGTTAATTATCTCACCACCTTTAGTAATTACGCCTGAAGAGATCAAACTGATCGGGCGACGTGCCCGCTTGTCACTCGACGAAGCATATGTCCAAATGAAAGACCTTGGGCTTCTAAAGGCTGCATCCTAACGGATTTTCAGAATATCTAAACGTGGCCGAACAACACTTCCTCGGCCACGTTGGTAAGTCATTTCAGCTTTTGTACGGCTCTATTTTGTCGGCAGTCAATGAATACCCGACTTGAGCCAAATGTGTTGAAATCGATGACACGCCTATCACACCAATCACATTGACCGGTTCATAAAGCCCCGTGCTTTCAAATGGCGTTTCAGTGGTCACAAAAACCAATTGGTTTGCCGGTGGCGGCGGAACATGGACACAAGCACCAACAAAAGGAACAAGAATAAAAGCTGTGACGCCTGTCCCTGAAAAATCTATAGGAACTACAAAACCCGGCAAACGGACAACTTGACCGTTCCATTCGCTTCTAACGCCGCTTGATTGAGGTTGTTGGTTCGACAGTGGTGCTTGCTCGTGATCGATAAAACCTTGCAATACTGGCGGAATTACCGGTTGACCAGCTGGCACAAGATCCGTCCACCCTAGATCAATAAATCCTTCAGCGCGCACAGCTTGAGGAACAAAAGACACAGCCCCCAGGCCCGCTATGAACCCGCGCCTATCGATAGGCCGCATCACCATACATAGATTTCAATATCTTCTGCCGACAAAACATAGCCGGTTTCAGCAACTTCAGTCGTTTGTAGCTCGTGTTGCATTTGACCTGTAACCCAAACAGCCTCCCAAAGATCATCACTTTGCCAAGGAGTTTCAGTGGTCACGTAGACCAGCTGGTTCGCTGGCGGCGGCGGTGTATGTAGGCAAGCTCCGACGTAAGGCACCAGAACGAAGGACGACACTCCCGCCGTAGAAACGTCTATCGGAAGAATAAACCCTGGCATCTTAATGTATGCCCCATCAAGGATTGGATTTAACTTTGTTGCGTTTTCATCAAAAAGTGGGAGCCAAACATCGTTTCGCTCATCCATCGTGCCTTCGCCGATAATCTCGGAATATGGCAGCCCCGGCGGAATCAGATCCTCCCAAGCCAATTCAATGGGCGTGCTAGCTTGCGCGACTTGCGGCAAGGCAGTACCCGCTGCGACAGCAGAGATCATATTACGGCGAGTCAAAAGCATATTCTTGATCCTTTCGTCCTAAATCCGCACCATCATACCATCAGCAAGTGACATGCGATAGGCTCTGAAGGCTGGAACCATGCTCACGATTGCGCCAGCAGCAACGACTCCTAACAGAACTAAAATCTCCCGAGTGGTTGGTGGATCGATTGGCAGCCACAGCCCAAAAGCGCTATCGATCAAAGGCTGCCCAACCAACAAGCCAAGATAGAGCAATCCCAAACCAATAATTGCGCCGATGGCAGCCATCAATGCTGCTTCTAAGACGAGCAGCCCTAAAATGACCCGTGGCCGCGCGCCCATTGCCCGAAAGATAGCCATTTCGCGACGCCGTTCGTTTAAGCTGGAAAAGATAGTCGCCATCATCCCAATCAATGCGGTAATGATCACCATGGCTGAGACACCGATCAATGCCGTCTCAGCAATCCCTACGATTTGCCAAAGCTCTTGGAGAGCTACACCAGGTAGAATAGCGAGCAGTGGCTCCTGAGGGTATTCATTGATAGAGCGCTGCAACCCAAAGACTTGAAGCCGCCCTTTGACGCCCACAAGCGCCGCCGTGATCGCCTGAGGTTCCAAATCCATCTGCCGAATTCGATCCGCAGGTGTCGACTGACCCGGAATCTTAGAACCGCTGCGCCAATCGACGTGAATAGCCTCAATCGCACGCAAACTGACGACAACCGTTCTATCAACAGGTGTACCGGTTTTTTCTAAAACCCCTGATACGCGAAAGGGTTGATCTTCATGCTCGGTAAATGACGCAAGCCCATGCGCCACAATGATAGGGTCACCAATTTCGTAACCAAGTGTTTCGGCAACGTCGGCTCCAATAACTGTATCAAAAAGGTCGTCCATAAACTCACCTTTTTTCAGTTCGAGCGAACGACCTGAGCGATATTTGTACCGTTCGAAAAACTCTGTCGTCGTGCCCATAACCCGAAACTGGCGATGGCTGTCACCAAGAGAGATTGGAACGATCCAATCTACTTCGCGCCGATCCGCAATGTCTTGGTAGCTTTCCCAAGTCATGTTGTTCGTTGCGTTCCCGATCCGAAAAACAGAATAGAGTAGCAATTGAACGGAACCGGATCGCGCGCCCACAATCAAATCAGTGCCAGAGATAGTATCGGCAAAGCTGGCTTTCGCACCTGTGCGCACTTTTTCTACACCTAAAAACAAGGCCACAGACAGTGCGATCGCAAGAATAGTCATGCCAACGGTCAAAGCACGCGCGACAAGAGAACCGAAAGCAAGCCGTAAAATCATAGGGTTTCCCGCACAGACTGGGCAATATCTGCCATATGTATTACTCGGTCAAATTGCTTCGAAAGACGTGCATCATGGCTCACCATAAGAAGCGTTGTTCCGTGTGCGCGTGATTGACTGAAAAGCAGCTCTAGAAAGGTCGCTTGAGTCGCGGCATCAAGCGATGATGTCGGCTCATCCGCTATGATGAGAGGTGGCGCTCCT
>JALZUL010000091.1 GCA_023301665.1 Ascidiaceihabitans sp. | reverse complement strand
AATAGACAGCAGCAGCAGCAGCCTAATTAATGCACCCAACCCGTCGTAGGACGGGTTTTCTTCTTCTGTCTACCTCAGATCATTTTGAACACCGACTTGAGGGAGGATTAAGTATGCATGCTGTATCCTCTAAGAGCTATCCAGTGTGGGTTCAATTTGTTTGTAAATGACAGCCAAAAATGTTGAATCCTCGATCGCTACAACGAACTGGCGATGAACTACTCAGACGAAACCGCCGAGGAAATGGGCAAGCTCCAAGACCAAATCGACGCTGAAAACCTCTGGGATCTGGACTCACAAATCGACGTCTCAATGGAGGCCCTGCGCTGCCCAGCCGATGACGCCGACGTCACATCCCTATCAGGCGGTGAAGCCCGCCGCGTTGCCCTATGCCGCCTGCTGCTCGAAGAGCCAGACATGCTGCTGCTCGATGAACCGACCAACCACTTGGACGCCGAAACCATCGCATGGCTGCAACAGCACCTGATCGACTACAAAGGCACCATCCTGATCGTCACCCACGACCGCTACTTCCTAGACTCCATCACCAGCTGGATCTTGGAACTCGACCGTGGCAGCGGTGTCCCATGGGAGGGCAACTACTCCTCATGGATCGACCAAAAAGCCAAACGCCTTCTGCAAGAAGCCCGCGAAGACAAATCTCGCCAGAAAACGCTACAACGCGAACTCGAATGGATGCGCCAAGGGGCCAAAGCCCGTCAGGCCAAATCCAAAGCGCGTATCAGCGCCTATAACGAAATGGCCGACCAGTCCGAGCGCGAAAAACTATCCTACGCGCAAATCGTTATCCCCAACGGTCAGCGCCTCGGGAGCAAAGTGATCGAAATCGAGGGCCTGAAAAAGGCGATGGGCGATAAGCTCTTGATCGACAACCTCTCCCTCTCCATCCCACCGGGCGGCATCGTCGGCGTCATCGGGCCAAACGGCGCGGGGAAATCGACACTGTTCAAAATGCTCACCGGCCAAGAACAACCTGACGAGGGCACCGTTGAAATCGGCAACACGGTTGAACTGTCCTACGTTGACCAGTCGCGCGATGAACTCGACCCTGAACACAACGTCTGGGAAGCCATCACAGGCGGCGCCGAGCTGATCACACTGGGCGACGCCGAAGTAAACTCCCGCGCCTATTGCTCCTCCTTCAACTTCAAAGGCAGCGCACAACAGAAAAAAGTCGGCCTGCTTTCAGGTGGTGAACGCAACCGCGTCCACATGGCACGCCTGCTCAAAGACGGCGGCAACGTACTGCTCCTCGATGAACCGACCAACGACCTCGATGTGGAAACGCTCCGCGCTTTGGAAGACGCCCTCGTCGACTTCGCCGGCTGCGCCGTGGTCATCTCCCACGACCGCTTCTTCTTGGATCGCATCTGTACACACATGCTGGCGTTTGAGGGCGATTCACACGTTGAATGGTTCGAGGGCAACTTCGAGGACTACGAAGAAGACAAAAAGCGCCGCCTTGGTGCCGATGCCATGGAGCCGAAGCGTTTGAAGCATAAGAAATTCTCGCGGTAGGGTTGCGAAGAAAATTTAACGGGTGCGAGGTGGCCCGTGCGCAAGCATGAGCCACCTCGCATTCGCCATAAGATTTGGAAACCGTAGGGTGGGTGCAACCCACCATTCACCAGCCAAACCAACTCAACCGGTGGGTTTCACCCACCCTACGTCTGCACTCCCGCTTCCCCTCTCGCGCATTGCTTCGCAATACGCTACAAACATTGATATGGCCAAAACCGAACCAGCAGATCCATCAAGAATCAGACACGACTTCGCAGCTTGGGCCGCCTCCCGTGCGGCCTCCACCAGCACACTCGCCCGTTTTCCTGTCACAAATGGAAAAGCCGCGCTTGAGAGCTCTGTAACTTTAATGAAAATCTCAACCGATCCTCAAAATCTGCCAAGCCCGTCCCAATTCGACGCATGGCATACCAAAGTCTGCAAAACCGTTCAGTCCAATCTCCGAAATAAATCACCCAATGGATTTGCGTATGGCGTGACCGCCAAATTGGTCAACATCTACCTAAAAGCTCTCGTGATGGGGCATTATGGCCACCTCTCGGATGAGAGCCTCCGCGATAAGATCGATGCCGTCCACCCGCCAATCGACCGTCTGCTTCTTGCCGCATTGGAATACCAAGATGTTGGTGGGCTAAAGCCGCGATGGCGAATACACAAAAACATCGCGTGGTCCAAATTCTCTTTAGACCAATATAGCGCGGTGATCCAAGACGTCCGAAGCGTCACCGATGGTAAGCTGTGGCAGATCGAGAAGTATTGGTCAGGCGCTCAGAACACACACCGAAAAAGCTAGATTTACCTACCCCTCACGATCCCCCTCGACATACTCCCCCCATCCGCGCCCTGCCGTCTCGGACCCCTCCGCCTTCTCCGCGTCCATAATTGCGCGGCGGCGGTCCTCTAGCATGATCTTCTCGGCTTCCATCACATGCCCGATCTTCATCTCCATCCATGTCCCCAAGATGCGATTGATCCGCGCTTGATACCCCGTTCCCATCGCCTTGAACGCCTTTGCCACCGGAGCATCCAAATAAAGCGTCACCTTTTGTTTCGCCGCGTGGCAGTCCAAATCCGCCTCGATCAGGTGCCATGCATCGGGCACCTCATTGCGCACCTCGTGCATGGGCAGGCGATCCTCACTTGCCAACCACAAGTGGTAAATCAGCCTGCGCCGCGCCAGTCGTTCCGTCTTGCCCATCTGTGCCATTGCTGCCCCCATCTCGCACCACGCCAACAGCTTGCCTGATCTGCGTTAATACCAGCCAAACCCTGCGTGCGCTGCGCACCGACGTGATACCGACACGTTACAGACGTTTTACCGCCCCTCGATTTTCGGCAAAAAAGGGCTGGTTAAAACCCGCAAATGCTGCAGGTGCAAACATACCCCCTTGTCCGAATCTGATTCTTGTGGCATATCCCAAATCGCATACGTTATTCTTTTTCGACCACTGTCTCGTTTATACGGCTTCAGTCTATCGATCACAGACCGACCAAGCCGAGCTATCGCACCTACGCGGATGGCATTAAACTGGAGACTACGGATATGGCTACTGGCACCGTAAAATGGTTCAACACAACTAAAGGCTTCGGCTTTATCGCACCTGATGGCGGCTCTAAAGATGTTTTCGTACACATCTCTGCTGTTGAGCGCGCAGGCCTTACAGGCTTGGCTGACAACCAAAAAGTTACATTCGACATCGAAGCTGGCCGTGACGGCCGCGAGTCTGCGACAAACATCGCACTTGCCTAAGCTTTTATGCTGACGACATTTGAAAAGCCGGACACTGCAAAGTGTTCGGCTTTTTCTTTGCCTAACGTCCAGATAGGCTTAACCCCCAGATAACGCACCATAAAAAAGGGCCAGTGCATATGCACCAGCCCCTGTTGTTTGCGTTATGATCGCTGAATTACTTCAACGCTTTATCCGTAATCTGATGTGTCCAAGCGCCTGTTGGCTCTTTTGAAATCACCGGATCAGAACCGCCTGACAATAGCGCAGCAACCGTGCGCTCATAATCGGCTTCCGCCAATGCGCCATTGCTGCCCGCTGTCAGCTTGGCAACTTCAGACATCATGCGACGCTGATGCTTTTCAGTTTGCGCACCTGACGCGTCGTTCTCAAGAACGATATCGGCCGCCTCATCAGGGTGTGCTTCCGCGTATTTCCAGCCCTTCATAGACGCACGCACGAAACGCACCATTTTGTCTTCAAAGGCCGCATCTGTGAGCTTGTCTTCAAGCACATAAAGACCGTCTTCCAGCGTCGCGACGCCTTGGTCCTCGTACTTAAACACTTGTAAATCCTCTGGTGTTAGACCTGCATCGATGACCTGCCAGTATTCATTGTAAGTCATTGTAGAAACGCACGCCGCCTGCCCCTGCAGGATCGGGTCAACGTTGAAGCCTTGCTTCAGAACGGTAACGCCACCGGCAGAGCCGTCTGTTGCGATGCCCAACTTGCTCATCCAGCTTAGGAACGGGAATTCGTTACCAAAGAACCAGACACCCAGCGTCTTGTCTGCGAAATCAGCGGTCGTTGTAATGCCCGCATCCTTACGGCATGTCAGCATCATGCCAGACGATTTGAAAGGCTGCGCGATGTTCACCATCCCCAAGCCTTTTTCGCGCGCAGCCAGTGCAGATGGCATCCAGTCAACAGTAACGTCAGCGCCACCACCCGCAAGAACCTGTGTCGGGGCGATATCCGGACCACCAGGCTTGATCGTAACGTTCAGGTCCTCTTCGTCGTAGAACCCCTTTTCCAAGGCAACATAGTAACCCGCGAATTGTGCCTGCGTGACCCATTTCAATTGCAATGTGACATCATCCGCAGCTTGAGCGATGGAACCCCAAACACCAAGCGCTGTGGCAGCAACGACTTTGCTTAATACTTTCATTTCTTCTCTCCTAGTTGTTGTCGATTTTTATCGTTTTTCTTAAGTTCTTTGAGACGGATGCCAGAAGGTCACAGCCTTCTCTAACAACGCAATCCCACCATAGAATGCCGACCCAACAAGGGCGGCAACTACGATTTCTGCCCAGACCAAATCCAAGGCCAATTGGCCGACGGACGTTGAAATCCGGAACCCCATACCCCGCGTCGGGGAGCCGAAAAACTCAGCCACGATTGCCCCAATAAGGGCCAAGGTGGACGCGATTTTAAGGCCATTAAAGACAAACGGCATCGCCGCTGGCAAACGCAGCTTAAGCAGTGTCGCCCAATAACTCGCAGCATAAGTCTGCATCAGATCACGCTGCATCGTGTCACTCGCTTGCAAACCCTGAACCGTATTCACAAGCATCGGAAAGAACACCATCACCACAACAACCGCCGCTTTAGATTGCCAGTCAAACCCGAACCACATTACAAGGATCGGGGCCATGCCCACGATTGGCAGTGCCGCAACAAAGTTCCCAACAGGCAGCAGACCGCGCTGCAAAAACGGGTAGCGATCGATGACAATCGCGATCAAAAAGGCCGAACCACATCCCAAGGCAAAACCGCTCAACGCGCCCTTTAAAACGGTTTGAACAAAGTCCTGCCAAAGGATCGAAGTCGAAGCCGCGAACTTAACTGCAATGGCGGATGGCGTGGGCAATAGGATTGGGCTGATCTCAAAACCACGCACCACCCCTTCCCAAATGAGAATGATCGTTAAGCCAAAGACAACCGGGATCATCAACGACAAAACTCGGGTTGCAGGACGGCGTGACAGAACCACATTCAGCCCCCAGCCCGCGGCCCACATAGCAATTGCAAAGATCAACCAACCCATTACGCCATCCCCATGCGTTTCAACGTCACACGTTGGATCGCACCAATGATGCCAACCAGAGCTGCCGCAAGAATAGCCGCTAAAATCAAGGCGCTCCAAATCTGAATTGTCTGTCCGTAATAGCTGCCCGCAAGCAACCGCGCGCCTAATCCCGCCACTGCACCCGTTGGCAACTCACCCACGATTGCGCCCACCAATGACGCAGCCATTGCGATCTTAAGCGAGGTAAACAAATAAGGCATCGAGGCCGGCAAACGCAGCCGCCAGAACGTCTGCGACCCAGAGGCATTCCATGTCCGCATCTGATCAAGCTGCATCACATCAGGGCTACGCAACCCCTTTACCATGCCAACCACAACAGGGAAAAACGACAGGTACATCGAGATCATCGCTTTTGGCAACAACCCCGAAATTCCGACGGCATTCAACACCACAATAATCATTGGCGCGACTGCAAGAATAGGAACCGTCTGGCTGGTGATCACCCAAGGCATCACACTCATATTCATCGTGCGGTTATAAACGATACCCACCGCCAATGCCGTGCCAAAGATCGTGCCCATAGCAAAGCCCAGCAATGTCGCGCTTAGCGTAATCCATGAGTGGTAAATCAGTGACCGTTTTGATGTGATCTTCTTTTGAACAGTGGTCTTCCAAATCTCTGCGCCCACCTGATGTGGTGCAGGCAATTTGGGCTTTTCCTGAGACCACGTATCCGCAACCAGATCATTAAAGCTGAGCTCGACATTTGCGCGCTTAGCTTTGTCGTAAGCCCAATCCGCATTCAGCCAAACGGCCGCACCATACCAAAGTACAAACAACGTCGCGACAACGCTTAGCACGGGAAAAAATGCCTGCCTCATGCGCGCACCTCAGACATCTGCATGCCCCGCACGTAGCCCGTCGCGGACGCGATGCGCGATCTCCAGAAACTCCGGTGAGTCACGAATATCCAACGGGCGCTCTTTCGGCAGCGGGCTTTCGATCACATCAGTGATACGGCCGGGGCGCGGCGACATCACCACAATCTTAGTGCTCAGATAGACCGCTTCGGGGATGGAGTGCGTGACAAACGCAATCGTCTTTTCCGTACGTGCCCACAGCTTGAGCAACTGCTCATTCAGGTGATCGCGCACGATCTCGTCCAAGGCCCCAAAGGGTTCGTCCATCAACAAGATATCCGCATCAAACGCCAAGGCTCGCGCGATACTCGCGCGCTGCTGCATACCGCCGGACAATTGCCAAGGAAACTTGCGCTCAAATCCATCAAGCTCAACCAGCTCAAGCACACGTTTCACACGCTCCGCCTGTTCCGCTTTGGAATAGCCCATGATCTCAAGTGGCAAACCAATGTTGCCGCCAATCGTGCGCCACGGATAAAGGCCCGCTGCTTGAAAAACGTAACCATAGGCACGCGCACGCCGTGCGTCTTCGGGGCTGACGCCATTCACGGTGATCTCGCCACCAGTTGGTTGCTCAAGATCAGCCATCACTCGCAAAAATGTGGTTTTGCCACAGCCAGACGGGCCAATGAAACTAACGAAATCGCCTTTTTCGATATCTAACGAAACGCCTTTCAACGCATGGACCGGACCATCATTGGTTTGGAAGGTTAAGTCCAAATCACGCGCTGAAATCACTGGTGCCTGAGCCGCGCCTTGCGCCGCCTGAGTGCCGTCTTGCATTATATACCTGCTGGAATATTCAAAGGATCCCGTTGGATCATTTTAGGTTTGGTCAGCTCTTTCCACTTGGACAAAGCAAGGTTCGCGGATGGAAACGCAGGGCGGGGAACAAACTTACCACGTCCCGGTTGCGGTTGGCTGTTTTGGCCCCACGCCCAGATCACATCGCCACGGCTTAGAGTATAACGTGATTGCGCCTTAACCTCGAAGCCCTCAAAGACATTGTAATCCAAAACCGAGTGATGGTTAGAAGGTGAAATCGTCTTGGAAATCTTAGGATCCCAAACAACAATATCCGCATCTGCCCCTTCAACAATCGCACCTTTCTTAGGATAGATATTCAGGATTTTCGCGGCGTTGGTTGATGTCGCAGCCACAAATTCATTCATGGTCAGACGGCCGGTTTCAACGCCTTCGGTCCACAAGACAGCCAAGCGTTCTTCAAGCCCGTTAGAGCCATTTGGAATGATGCGAAAATCATCACGCCCTGCTCGTTTTTGTTCGGTGTTAAAGGCCGCGTGATCTGTGGCAACCACCTGCAACGATCCCGCCTGCAAACCAGCCCAAAGCGAATCCTGATGATCTTTTGAGCGGAACGGCGGTGACATCACACGACGCGCCGCGTGGTCCCAATCTTTGTTGAAATACTCAGACTCGTCCAGCGTCAGGAACTGGATCAACGGTTCACCATAAACCCGCATCCCCTTTTGGCGGGCACGGCGGATTGCCTCATGCGTTTGCTCGCAAGACACGTGAACAATGTAGAGCGGCACACCAGCCGTATCGGCAATCGTAATCGCACGGTTGGCGGCTTCGCCTTCCAATTCAGGTGGGCGCGAATAGGCGTGACCCTCTGGCCCCGTGATCCCCTCGTTAAAGTATTTCTCTTGCAGCTCAGCCACCAAATCGCCGTTCTCGGCATGGACCATCGGCAAAGCACCCAGCTCAGCACAACGCTTGAACGAGGCGAACATCTCATCATCCTCAATCATCAATGCGCCCTTGTAGGCCATGAAGTGTTTGAACGAATTCACGCCCATATCGACAGCGTCTTTCATGCCGTTGAAGACATTCTCGTCCCAACCTGTGATCGCCATATGGTAGCCAACATCAGAACAAATCTGTGGCGCGGATTTGCGGTGCCATTCATTGATCGCGTTCTTTAGATCGCCGTCCGCACCGGGCAGACAGAAATCAACAACCATGGTGGTGCCACCAACGGCAGCAGCCCATGTTCCACTTTCAAATGTCTCAGCGGCAGTGGTGCCCATGAATGGCATCTCAAGGTGGGTATGTGGGTCGATACCGCCCGGAATGACGTAAGCGCCCTCCGCATCGATGTACTCATCGCCAACCAGATCCTGACCGATCTGTTTGATGATCTCACCCTCGATCAACACATCCGCTTTATAGGTGCGATCCGCCGTGACGATCGTACCGCCTTTGATTACTTTACTCATCTGCCATCTCCCATTCGGTGGTCTTTCTCAGACCCAAAATGCTCACGAAGCAGGGGCGCACCCCAACGCTTCACTTTATCATCCTACAATCTCTGCCGTTTCGACAACCGCATGTAACAAGACATCCGCGCCCGCCATGGCCCAATCACGTGTGATTTCTTCGGCCTCATTGTGGCTCAAACCATCCACACAAGGGCACATCACCATCGCGGTGGGCGCAAGGCGGTTGATCCAGCAGGCATCGTGGCCAGCGCCGGAAATCAAATCCATATGTGAATACCCCAAACGCTCAGCAGCTCCGCGAACAGCCGAAACGCAACTGTCATCAAAAGCGACGGGATCAAAACCGCCGACCTTTTCAAAGGCAACCGTGAGCCCCATGTCGTCAGCGATCTTTTGCCCCTCGACACGCAGGCGTGCCTCCATATCCTCAATCACCGCAAGCTCAGGGGATCGGAAATCAACCGTAAACACCACTTGCCCAGGGATAACATTTCGCGAATTTGGATAGACGTCGATGTGCCCGGCAGCGCCGACAGCATGAGGGGCATGGGACCACGCAATTTCATCGACCTTTTCCAACATCCGTGCCATCCCAAGACCCGCATTTTTACGCATCGGCATTGGGGTTGAGCCCGTGTGGCTGTCTTTGCCAGTAACCGTCACTTGCGTCCAGCTCAGGCCCTGACCGTGTGTGACCACACCAATGTCTTTGCCCTCGGCTTCTAGAATAGGGCCTTGCTCAATGTGCAGCTCAAAGAACGCGTGCATTTTCCGTGCGCCGACTTCTTCATCGCCCCGCCAGCCTATCCGAGCAAGTTCATCGCCGAATTTCTTGCCATCGGCGTCGACCCGATCATAGGCCCAGTCCTGCGTATGAATACCAGCAAACACACCAGAGGACAGCATCGCAGGGGCGTAGCGTGTCCCCTCTTCATTCGTGAAATTGGTCACAACAATCGGGTGCTTTGTTTCCACATCCAAATCGTTCAGCGTGCGTAGAATTTCGAGACCGCCAAGCACCCCCAAAACCCCGTCATACTTGCCACCAGTGGGTTGGGTATCCAGATGAGAGCCGACATAGACGGGCAATGCATCAGGATCGGTACCAGCACGTTGCGCAAACATATTGCCCATTTGGTCCAAACCCATCGTGCATCCTGCAGCTTCACACCATTTTTGAAAAAGTGCGCGCCCTTCACCGTCTTCATCAGTCAATGTCTGACGGTTATTCCCGCCAGCAATACCCGGCCCGATCTGAGCCATCTCCATCAAACTATCCCAAAGCCGATCCCCGTTGATCCGCAGGTTTTCTCCCGATGCTGACATGGCACTCCCGTCCGTTTTTTTACCAATTGGTAAATACACGATTGCGATAGTGCGGTTTACTGTCAAGAACTGGTTTGCCAATTAGGTCCATGATGGGCAACATATGCCTAAATAGACAGCGAAGGCGACCTGCACATGTCCGACCAAGAGCGAACAACCGTTACAAAAAAACCAAGCCGAATTCAGCTTAGAAACCGCAGGCGTATTCTTGATGCTGCCCTCGAGGTTTTTTCTCAACACGGATTTCGCGGTGCAACATTGGATCAAATCGCAAAAGAAGCTGGCCTTAGCAAACCAAACATCCTTTACTATTTC
>JALZUL010000090.1 GCA_023301665.1 Ascidiaceihabitans sp. | reverse complement strand
AAAAAAAAAAACAGAGTACCCGACCAACGACCAGCGGGCGCCCATACAAACGGCATTAAGCCGCCCCTTGTCATCATCCTAACGTCCGCGGCTTTGACCGTTGCCTTGGCGATCACGGTGCTTGGGGCTGCGGCACTGGATCGGCGCTTTGATTTGCCGGCTATGACTGTGTTTATTTCTGTTGGCGTTGTGACCTTGGGCTACCGATTGATCGCAGACCCTGGTTTAGACTGGGGGATGCGGGACGCTTCATGGCCAGAGTTGTTTCTTGCCTATGGAGGCGTATTGGCGGCCTTTGTCGCAAGCTTGTGGCTGCTGCGCGGTAAAGATCGGCCAAGTGCAAAGATCATGCTCGACAGTGCCGCGTGGTCTGTGGGTGGGGTTCTGGCCTCATTGGTGGTGTTTCGCGCGATCACGGCGGCAACGGGAACCGCGGGCGACGCAAGCCATTGGAGCATGGGGATTTACGCGACAATTTGGGGCACACTTGCTTTGACGCAGGTGCAGCGCCTTGAAATCGAGGCGAGCGCGATAATGACACAGCTGCGCATCGTGTTTGGTGCGATCTTTGCCATGATCGGCATCGCGGCGATTGTCGGCGCGGCGGTGTTGTTCTCACCACTGCTGTCGACTGCCGCCGCACAGGTTTCGGGGCCGCCAGTGTTTAACACGCTTGCAGTTGCCTATTTGTTACCGGCCATGGTGCTTTGTCTCGGCTGGCTCAGGATCACAACGATCCCGACGCTTTTGCGTCTTGCGATGCAGGGCTTGAGTGGTGCACTTATCGCGCTTTGGACCTTTAGTGCGTTGCGCCATTTCTGGCAGGGCAGTGCGGGGATGCCGCTCGCACAGGGCATGAGCGAGCCTGAGCTTTATAGCTACACCATCGCATTGCTCATCTTGGGAGCAGGGTTGTTTTATCAATCGATGGCTGTTGCTTCGCCTATGTTGCGCAAAGCTGGATTGGTTGTCATCGCGGCTGCGGTGGCCAAAGTGTTCTTTGTCGATATTTCCGATCTCGATGGGCTGACACGTGTGTTCTCGCTCTTGGCGCTGGGCTTGTCGCTTGCTGGATTGGCGTGGCTGAACAAATGGGCAAAAAGCAAAGATCAGGCACCCGAAACCCCAAACGACGGGTAACTGTTTATCGGTGAGAATGGAGCTTGTGAGCTCATCCTCACCTGCCTATAAGGCGGGTATGACCTGTATTGCCCAGCTCATTATACGAATTATTACCCCGGCGCTCTAAACACATGAGCTGCCGGGACTAAGGTGTTTGAGCCACTCGCACCGACCCAACCCCTTTTTCAAGTTTCTGATCCTGAAGGACGCGAGCACATGAGCGCCGAAACACCCGAATACAAAACCACACTCAACCTGCCGAAAACCGATTTCCCAATGCGCGCAGGCTTGCCCAAGCGTGAGCCAGCATGGTTGGCCCGTTGGGAAGAGATGGGCATTTACGATCGTCTGCGCGAGAAAGAAGGGCGTAAGTCGTTCACTTTGCACGATGGCCCGCCCTATGCGAACGGCAACCTGCACATCGGCCACGCGTTGAACAAAACCATCAAAGACATGATCGTGCGCTCGCATCAGATGATGGGCTTTGACGCGCGCTATATCCCAGGTTGGGATTGCCACGGTTTGCCAATCGAGTGGAAGATCGAAGAGAAATACCGCAAGAAGGGCAAGAATAAAGACGCGGTTCCAATCAACGAATTTCGCGCTGAATGCCGCAAATTCGCGGACAGCTGGGTTGATGTGCAACGCTCTGAATTCAAACGCCTTGGGATCACGGGTAACTGGGACAACCCATATCTGACGATGAACTTCCACGCGGAACGTGTGATCGCCGAAGAGTTCCAAAAGTTCTTGATGAACGGCACGCTGTATCAAGGCTCCAAGCCTGTGATGTGGTCACCAGTTGAGCAAACCGCTTTGGCCGAGGCTGAGGTCGAATACCACGACAAAGAAAGCTTCACGGTTTGGGTGAAGTTTAAGGTCAGTGAAGCGGCAGCTGATCTGAACGACGCTTTTGTTGTGATTTGGACAACCACGCCGTGGACCATGCCATCCAACAAGGCTGTCGTTTACGGCAAAGACATCGCCTATGGCCTTTATGAGGTGACAGGCACGCCCGAGGAAAGCTGGGCGAATGTGGGTGACAAATTCCTGTTGGCCGACAACTTGGCCGCAGATGTTATGACCCGCGCGCGTCTTGAAGATGACATGTGGGCGCGTGTTCGTGATGTGAACGCAGATGAACTGTCTGTCCTAACACTAAGCCACCCATTGGCAGGGGCCGAAGGTTCTGAAGGCGAATGGGATCAACCACGTGATTTCCGCGCGGCTGACTTTGTGACCGACACTGAGGGTACAGGTTTTGTACACTGCGCGCCGTCACACGGTATGGAAGAGTACGAACTTTACCGTGATCTCAACATGCTCAAAGAGGTCATCACCTACAACGTGATGGACGATGGGGGCTTCCGCGCTGACCTTCCGTTCTTTGGTGGCAAATATATCCTGAACCGCAAAGGCGGTGAGGGGGACGCGAATAAAGCGATCATCGACAAACTTGTCGAAGTTGGCGGATTGTTGGCCCGTGGCAAGATCAAGCACAGCTATCCGCATTCTTGGCGCTCCAAAGCCCCGATCATCTACCGTAACACGCCGCAGTGGTTTGCGGCGGTTGATAAACCGGTTGGCGATGGTCAGGACATGCACGGTCTTACGATCCGCGAACGGGCGCTGACCGAGATTGATAACGTCAAATGGACACCGCAAACCGGCCGCAACCGTCTGCATGCGATGATGGAGCAGCGCCCGGATTGGGTTTTGTCCCGCCAACGCGCTTGGGGTGTGCCACTAACCTGCTTTACGCGGGTAGGCGTGCTGCCAACGGACGATGATTTCTTGTTGCGCAACGACGAAGTCAACGCGCGCATCGCCGAGGCGTTTGAGCTCGAGGGTGCAGACGCATGGTACGAAGAGGGCGCAAAAGAGCGTTTCCTTGGCGGCATCGTGAACCCGGAAGAGTTTGAACAAGTGTTCGACATTTTGGACGTTTGGTTCGACTCTGGTTCAACCCACGCATTCGTACTACGTGACCGCGAAGATGGCTCTGACGACGGCATCGCTGATGTTTACATGGAAGGGACCGACCAACACCGCGGTTGGTTCCACTCGTCCTTGTTGCAATCGGTTGGCACAACTGGCCGTGCGCCTTACCGTAACGTTGTGACGCACGGGTTTACGCTGGATGAGAAGGGCATGAAGATGTCCAAATCCATCGGCAACAC
>JALZUL010000089.1 GCA_023301665.1 Ascidiaceihabitans sp. | reverse complement strand
CCGTCAATCAGCCCCAGCTCGACCGCGCGTTTGCCTAGCCAGACCTCGCCGGTAAACAGTTCCGTTTCCACGTCCAGCTTCGCCCCACGGCGCTCAGTCACATAATCAATGAAATTCACATGGATGTCGTTTAGCAATCCCTTAAGGCGCTCCACATCTTCTGGCTTTTCCTCCCGAAACGGATCCAGCATAGATTTGGATTTACCAGCGGTATAAACGCGGCGTTCGACACCTTGGCGCGCCAACAATTCATGGGCACCAAAGCCCGCAGAAATCACCCCAATCGAGCCAACGACCGAAGACGGGTCCGCATATATTTCATCTGCCACAGCTGCGAGCCAATACCCACCAGACGCAGCGACATCCTCTACAAAGGCGATGACCGGAATATCTTTTTCTTCGGCCAAACGCCTTATACGCGCTGCAATCAAGGACGATTGCACAGGGCTGCCCCCTGGGGAGTTAATTTCAAGCGCAATGGCCGCAGGTTTCCCGCGGCTGAACGCTTTTTCAATCACAGCACTCAAGGCTTGATCATTCAAAGCACCACGTCCGCCGCTGGCGATCATGCCTTGAAGACGAATGATAGCAACAGTCGGGTCAGATTTGAGAAAGGGTATCCAGCGTTTCATAAATATCGATCTAATTGCTCTCCCTGCCTCTCACAAGAGGGCCGCTCATGGACAGGGTTTTGAAAGGACGGGTTAACTACGGATGCGCCAACCGGTTTTGAATATCCAATAAACCGCCGCAAGGCAAAGCCCCGTAAAGCAACCGATCGCCAAAAGGCTACTCAAGACAGGCACGTCTTGCACCCCAAAGAAGGCCCAACGAAAGCCAGAGACCAAGTAGACCACGGGATTGAACATCGAGATCGTTTGCCAAACAGGCGGCAACATCGAGATCGAGTAAAACGACCCCCCCAAGAATACGAGTGGCGTTACAATCAGCAATGGCACCAGTTGAAGCTGTTCAAAATTCTTGGCCCAAATACCGATGATAAAGCCAAAAAGCGCGAAGCTCACACAGGTCAAAACCAAGAACACAACCATCGCAATGGGGTGTTGAATTTGGATTTCGACAAAAAAGAAGGACGTGATCAAGATGATCAGGCCAATGAACATCGCTTTGGTCGCCGCCGCGCCCACATACCCCAAGACGATCTCAAGGAAATTGATAGGTGCGGAAAGCACCTCGTAAATTGTGCCGAGGAACTTAGGAAAATAGATCCCAAACGAGGCGTTCGAAATAGCCTGCGTCATCACGGTGAGCATGATCAAACCGGGGACAATAAATGCGCCGTAGCTCACACCATCCACTTGATCAATACGGCTGCCAATCGCGGCCCCAAAGACCACAAAGTATAGAGAGGTCGAAATCACCGGCGAAATCAAGCTTTGCAGGAATGTCCGAAAGAAACGCGCCATTTCATAAACGTAAATCGCTTTGATTGCAGTCCAATTCATGCCGCGTCCTCCTGAACCAACGAGACAAAGATATCTTCGAGGCTGCTTTGTCGGGTCGCAACATCTCGTAAGCTCAAGCCCGCAGCCGCAATATCATTGAGCAATTGGGTGATGCCTGTGCGCTCGCCTTTTGTATCATAGGTGTAGATCACCGCTGTTTTATCCGCCGTTTGAGTGAGGTTGTACTTTGCAAGCCCATCTGGAATTTGATCCAGCGGATCGCTCAATTGAACTTCGAGCTCTTTCTTACCCATCCGCGCCATAAGCTTGGCTTTTTCTTCTATCAATAACAGCTCACCATGGGCGATGATGCCAATACGATCTGCAATCGCTTCGGCCTCTTCGATATAGTGGGTCGTCAAAATGATCGTGACACCGTCCGCCTTAAGATCGGCCACAATGTCCCACATGTCTTTGCGCAATTCCACATCGACACCAGCTGTTGGCTCATCCAAAAACAAAACACGCGGCTCATGTGCCAGCGCCTTGGCAATCAAGACCCGTCTCTTCATGCCACCGGACAGTTCTTTCACCGCACTGTTGCGTTTGTCCCAAAGCGAGAGCCGACGCAGAATACGTTCCATCGCAGCATCATCACGAGGTTTACCAAACAACCCCCGTGAGAAACGAACGGTGTTCAGCACCTTTTCAAACGGTTCAAGCGACAGTTCCTGTGGAACCAATCCAATCAAGCGGCGGGCCGCGCGAAAGTCCTCTTTGACACAATGACCGGCAATTTTTACATCGCCAGACGTTGCAGAGGTGATCCCGCAAACCGTCGAAATCAAGGTGGTTTTACCGGCCCCATTGGGGCCAAGCAGGGCTATGATTTCCCCCTCACCCGCTTCAAGGTTCACGCCTTTGAGCGCTTCGAAACCACCCTCGTAAGATTTACGAAGATCTTTGATGTCTAGGATGCTGGGCATTTTGGTCTCCACCAGATGTTAGGTGCAAACTAGGGAAACCGCCGAGCATAGACCATAGCAGAAATGCACAGTGTGTGCGCGTTATTCTTTCGCAGTCAAACGCTTCAGCCAGCCCTTTTTCTCACCATCGCCTGCCTCATCGTCCTTAGGTTCGGCTGGCCCTTCAAGGTGCTCTTGGAGGTTGCTAAAGAACTGGTCCGCCATCTTTTTTGAGAACCCATCGATGATGCGGCTTCCCAATTGCGCAAGTTTTCCGCCAACTTTCGCTTCGACGTCATAGCTTAGCGCACTGCCTGTATCCGTAACTTCGATGCGAACACGCGCCCCCCCTTTGGCGAACCCAGCAGCGCCACCTTTGCCTTGCCCTGCAATCGTTAAAGATTGATTCTCGACAAGGTCTGACAAAGTCACCTGTCCTTTGAAGGTTGCCTTCACTGGACCAACCTTTTGGGTGACGGAAGCTTCAAAGCCATCAATAGCATTGCCTGTCACCTCAGTCGCACCAGGAACACAGGCTTTCAAAATTTCTGGGTCCAGCAAAGCCGCATAGACCTGCGCAGGCGTTGCATTGATTTCTCGGGTGTCTGTCATTTGCATAGATGCCGGTCCTTGGATCGTGTTTTTGTCAGCTTAGACAGTTCTGATGAACAAGGCTATTGCCGAAAAGCAAAACCGTGATAGGCCTGAGCTTATGAATACAGCCCCTCAAAACAATGCAGCTATCGGTATTTCGTTCGTGCTTGGGGCAGTCTTTTGCATTTCGATCAACGATATGTTGATTAAGCAATTGTCCGGCGGATACCCCCTACATGAAATGGTTTTTGCGCGATCATTCATCGCCATTTTGTTTAGCCTTATCTTTGTTCAACTGGAGGGTGGCTGGCGTATTCTACGCACCAATCGACCCGTTTTACATGTGATGCGTGGGCTATTGATTGTGACTGCAAATATGACATTTTTTGTGGCATTGGCCGTTATTCCATTGGCCGACGCCACTGCGCTTTTCTTTGCCGCTCCTTTGTTTATCACCCTGCTGTCGATCCCCATTTTGGGAGAGAAAGTGGGAATGATGCGCCTTGGTGCCGTTTTGTTTGGCTTTGTTGGCGTCATCATTATGCAGCGACCGTGGGAAAGTGCAGAAACTTTAGAGGCCTCGCGCCTGATCTTACTTTTGCCTGTCATCGCAGCGCTGACCTATGCCTTGAACCAAATCCTAACCCGCAAGCTTGGCGTGCAAAGCAAAGCCTCCGCCCTCGCCGTTTATATTCAAGGTACTTTTATCCTAGTCTCATTGGGCTTCTATTTATTTGCGGGGGATGGACGCTTTGCAGAAGGGGCTGAAGATCCATCTGTCCAATTTCTGCTGCGCGCGTGGATCTGGCCTGCTTCGAGTGATTATTGGTTGTTCGCAGTTCTTGGACTGAACGCCGCCATCATCGGATATGGTTTAAGCCAAGCCTATAGGATGGCTGATGCAGCAACGGTGGCACCATTTGAGTACATCGGCCTGCCTTTGGCTGTGTTCTGGGGCTGGCTGATCTTTTCAGACCTACCAATGCTTGAGGTCTGGATCGGGATCGCCATGATTTTGGCCTCGGGTATCTTTGTATTCTTACGCGAGGCGCAGAAAAAGCGGACCCTTTTGAGCATCAAAATGAAGGGCTGAGGCGTCATTCAGTCATGCGACACTCTGCCCATATAGCCAGCATTCAGGGTTTCGAAATTTCGACAACAACTTTGCCTGTTGCTTTGCGGGTCTTGAGCAAATTCAACGCATCATTGGCACTTTCCAGAGGGAGCGTTGCGCTAACATGCGGTTTGATTTTTCCGGCATTGTACCAGTCGATAAGCTGAGCAAAGCTATCTGTCAGAACCTTTGGATTCACGCGGGTGTAACCACCCCAATAAAAACCGATAACGGTCAGGTTCTTGACCAATAGATGATTGGCAGGAATTTGTGGCACATCGCCTGATGCAAACCCTAGGGGGATAAGGCGCGCTTCAGGGTTACATGCGCGCAACGCCGCCTTGAATTGGTCGCCGCCAACAGGATCGTAGACAACATCAGCACCGCCCAAGGATTTAACGATCTCTCGAATATCATCCACCTCGGAATCGATGAGATGATCAGCACCGGCTTGTTTACAAATCTCAAGCTTCGCGGCACCGCGTGCGCAGGCAATTACTTCTGCGCCCATGAGCTTTCCAAGCTCTACTGCCGTCAGGCCAACACCGCCAGAAGCACCAAGCACCAAAAGCCGCTCACCAGCTTTAAGGTGCGCTTTGTAATCAAGACCGACATGGCTCGTGCCATACGCGATCAAAAAGGCCGCGGCATCGATGGTGTCCATATCATCAGGAAGAGGTACGCAAATATCCGCAGAAAGTGCCGCGTAATCAGCCAAGCCACCAAAGCCAGAATAAGCCCCAACCCTTTGGCCAACCTTAAGGCCTGTCACACCGTCACCCAAAGCGGTGATCGTGCCACATATTTCCATCCCGATCGTCGCGGGAAGCGTCGGTTTTTCTTGATAGGTGCCTTTGATGATCAGCAGATCGCCAAAATTCAAACCACAGGTGTGTATTTTGACAAGCACCTCGCCCGCCGCTGGCGTGGGTATCTCAACCTCATTCAGTTGAAGAGGTTGGCCCAGTTCGACGACTTGCATTGCGCGCATCATAAATGATCCTGTTGGTTTGTTAGAATTCGCTGGCCCGTTCTTCGCGCCCCATGTGGTCTAGGACTGCGTTAACAAAGCTTGGCTCTTTTCCGTCCGGAAAGAAAGCGGCTGCCACGTCTACGTATTCTTTAATCACGACCTTTGGCGGGATCGACGTATCGCGAAATTCAGCGCCAGCGGCACGGAACAACGCCCGTAGTGTCGGGTCGATACGGCCCAACGGCCATTTGGCAACTAAGGCGCGATCGGTCTGTTGGTCGATCTTTGCTTGATAGTTCACCGAATCCTCGAGAATACGCGTGAAGTGATCAATATCGCCGTCTTCCATCTGCTCACCGTCATAGGTTTCACCAAACCGGTAATTCAGGAATTCGATACGGACAAAATCAAGGCTTTGGCTGGAATGTTCCATCTGAAACAAGGCCTGAACCGCGTAAAGCCGCGCCGCCGAGCGCATCTTGCGCCGTTGATTGCCAGATAGGTTTGAGTGAACGCCGCTCATACTGTGGTATTTCCGCCTGTACTGTCGTGTTTAGCTTCGGCCATCAGGATGTTCTCTGAAGCGGGTTTGAACCCGATACCTTTGCTTTGGTTGCCCCACTTACGGCTGAGTGCAATCAGATGCAAGGCGGCAGCCGCTGCGCCGCCCCCTTTGTTTTGATCCGCAGGGTCTGCGCGTACTTCGGCCTGCTTGCGGTTCTCAACCGTAAGGATGCCATTGCCGATGCAAAGCCCCTGCAACCCCAAAAGCTGGATCGCCCGTGAACTGTCGTTGCAAACCGTATCGTAATGCGTGGTTTCACCGCGAATGACACAGCCCAGCGCCACGTAACCATCAAAGTTACTCCGACGATCAGAGATGCCAATGGCTGTTGGTATTTCCAACGCACCCGGCATTTCGATCAAATCCCAAGTACCACCTGCAGCCTCGATTTCGGCCTTTGCGCCAGCGACCATATTGTCTGCGATATCTTTGTAATAAGGCGACACAACGATAAGCAGCTTTACTGGTTTATCGAATGTCGGGCGATCCAAAATGTGGTGTTGTTCTGCAGATGCCATTAGCTGTCTCCCATGATCGAGCGTGTGCCAGTAATTTGTAAACCGTAAGCTTCGATCCCTACATAAGTGGTCAAAGGGTTGTCGGTAAGAAGCTCAAGCTT
>JALZUL010000088.1 GCA_023301665.1 Ascidiaceihabitans sp. | reverse complement strand
GCCTTTTGTCGTTCTAAGTTAGTGCAGCTTACTGCGGAATTTCAGCAGTGATGCCTTCGACGTAGAAACCCATGCCAGCCAAGTCGCCGTCATTTGCTGTTTCGCCTTCAGCCAACCATGCTGAGCCATCTGCTTTGTTCAATGGGCCAGTGAACGCGTGGTAAGAGCCGTCTGCCAAAGCGTCTTTCATCGCCAAAGCTTCGGCCTTTACGTCTGCTGGAACCGCGTCAGATATCTCGCCGATGCCAACCATGCCAGCGCCGATGCCATCCCACGTGTCTGTGGATGCCCATGTGCCGTCCATAACCGCTTTGGTGCGTGCGATGTAGTATGGTGCCCAGTCATCGATGATGGATGAAACGCGTGGGAACGGACCATATTGACCCATGTCGGATGCTTGGCCAAACGTGATGACGTTGCCTGCTTCTTGAGCGGCTGCTTGTGGTGCCGTTGAGTCAGTGTGTTGCAATACAACGTCAGCACCCTGTTCGATCAGAACCTTAGCTGCGTCCGCTTCTTTTGCTGGGTCAAACCATGTGTAGGCCCAGATGATTTTGAATTCGACGTCTGGGTTCACTTTCTTGGCGTGAATGTAGGCAGAGTTGATACCGCGGATAACTTCTGGGATCGGGAAGGACGCGATGTAACCGATGATGTTTGATTTTGTCATCTTGCCAGCGATGTGGCCTTGGATTGCGCGACCTTCATAGAAGCGTGCTGAGTATGTGGACACGTTGTCGGCACGTTTGTAGCCAGTTGCGTGCTCGAACTTAACATTTGGGAACTTGGCCGCGATGTTGATCGTTGGGTCCATGTAACCAAAGGATGTGGTGAAAATCAGGTCAGCGCCGTCGAGGGCCATCTGTGTCATCACGCGCTCAGAGTCAGGGCCTTCTGCCACGTTCTCAACAAATACAGTTTCGACTTTGTCGCCGAACGCTTCTTCAACCGCGACGCGGCCTTTGTTGTGTTCATATGTCCAGCCGCCGTCGCCGATTGGGCCAACAAAGACAAAGCCAACTTTGGTTTTGTCTTCGGCCACGGCAGCAGTAGCCAGTCCGAGTGCCAGCGCAGCGCCGGTCATAATCTTGGTGAATTTCATTGGTGTTCCCCATTGTTTTTGCTTTATATTTAAAGCGTCTTTTGTGTGCCCGCTATTGCGAGGCGTGGAAGATTTTCCCGAGCGAACCCGGGGCTCTTGATTTGTCGGCTGATAGAATCACCAGCACAACGATGGTCACGATATAGGGCGACATTGCCAAATATTCGACTGGTATGGCAACGCCTACTCCCTGTAGATTAAGTTGCAATTGAGTGATGCCGCCGAAAAGATAGGCACCTAGCAATACACGCCATGGTTTCCAGCTGGCAAATACCACCAGTGCGAGTGCAATCCAGCCAACACCGGCGGTCATGCCTTCGGTCCATTGCGGGACGCGGACAAGGCTGATGTAGGCGCCGCCCATACCAGCACACGCCCCACCAAACATGATGGCAAGGGTGCGGATGCGTTTGACTTTGTATCCCAGCGCGTGGGCGGCATCGTGGTTTTCACCAACGGCGCGCAAAATCAGGCCCGCGCGGGTGAATTTTAACGTGCCCCAAACGCCGGCAACAATTAAGATACCCAGGTAAACGATCGGGTCATGGCTGAACAAAATTGGGCCGAGGACGGGAATGTCAGACAACGGTCCAAAGTTCACATCGGGCATACGTGGTGGTTTGATGCCTACATAGTTTTGCCCCATGAGGGATGACAACCCTAGCCCAAACAGTGTGAGCGCAAGGCCCGATGCCACTTGATTGGCCAGCGCCATTTGCGTCAAGAACGCAAAGAGTAGCGACAAGATTGCCCCGCCTAAAGCGGCCATGATAAAGCCAAGCGCGGGGGAGCCTGTGTTCACCGAGATGATGAACCCGCAGACAGCCCCGGTGATCATCATGCCCTCAACGCCAAGGTTCAAAACACCTGCGCGCTCCACGACCAATTCACCAGTTGCGGCCAAAAGGATGGGGGTTGCGGCGCTGATCAGGGCTGCGATTAGGATAATCGGGTTGATGGCTGACAGGTCCATTATGCGGTCTTCCCTGATGTCTCAGATGCGCCAAAGCGCAATCGGTAATTGGTGAGCAAGTCAAAGGCGAGCAAGAAGAACAATAGCATGCCTTGGAACACTTGGATCGCGGCGGCGGGCAATTGCAGCTGGCTTTGGGCAATATCGCCGCCAATGTAGGTAAGGGCCATCAAAAGCCCCGCAAGCATAATGCCAATGGGGTGTAGGCGGCCAAGGAATGCGACGATGATCGCAGTGAATCCGTAGCCCACGTTGAAATCGATGGTGATTTGACCGGCGGGGCCTGCCACTTCAAACATGCCAGCAAGGCCAGCAAGCAGGCCGGACAAGCCAAGGCAGAACAGGATCAAACGGGCTGGATTGACCCCGCCGAAACGGGCCGCGCGAGGGGCCTCACCGGTGACACGAATGTTAAACCCCAACCGGTGGCGCGCTAATAAAACATATGCAAAAATGACTGCGATAAAGGCCGCAACAACGCCCCAGTGCATGCCCGATCCAGTGATCAGTTCCGCGTTATGAGCTGATGCGTATTGTTGAAGATTACGTGAGCCGGGAAAGCCAAACCCTTCTGGGTTTTTCAACAGGCCAAGGGAAACTGAAGCCAACAATTGCTCTGCCACATAGACCAGCATCAAGGACACCAAAATTTCATTGGTGCCGAACTTTACCTTTAACACGGCGGGGATCATCGCCCAAAGCCAACCACCAAAGGCACCAGCAAGGATCATCAACGGAAAGATAAAGACGCTTTCGCTTGGATAAAACGCCAACCCCATGCCGGCACCAAAGATGGCCCCCATGATGTACTGACCTTCGGCCCCGATATTCCAAATACCGGCTTTAAACCCAAGGGCCAAACCAATGGCAATGAGCACCAAGGGGGCGCCTTTGACCAGCAATTGAGGGCGATAATAAAACGCGAACTCCCCAAACAAAGGTTCCCAAAAAATGACAAGGATCGATTGCACCGGATCTTTGCCTAAAACTGCAAACAACATGCCACCAACGATCATAGTTGCCACAACAGCCAGTAGCGGGGTTGCCAAAGCATATGCACGGCTCGGCTGTGGTCGTTTCTCAAGCCGGATCATATGCCCATCCTTTATTCATCTTGCTAAAAAAACTTCCGCCGGAGGCTCCCGAAACATCAAACATGCGCAGCCTCCAAGCCTTGGGCACCGCCCATCATCAAACCGATTTCATCAACGTTCAAACCTGCTGCTGGGCGTGGTGTGCTCAAACGCCCCTCGTTTAGCGCGGCAAAGCGGTCCGAAATTTCCATCAATTCATCCAAATCTTGTGAGATAACGATCACCGCAGCGCCGCCTTTTGCCAGATCAAGCAGCGACTGCCGGATTGAGGCTGCTGCGGAAGCATCCACACCCCATGTGGGTTGGTTCACGACCAAAACATCGGGGCGTTGCAAAACCTCGCGCCCGATCACGAATTTCTGCAAGTTCCCGCCTGATAACGAGCGCGCAGCATTGGCAGAGGTCGGGGTACGCACATCGAAGGCTTGGATAATCTTGTCGGCAAATTCACGAGCGGCGGGCCAATTTAACAGTCCGCCTTTTTCGAGCCCCTCGCGGGTGGCACCGGTCAACATCGCATTCTCGATCAGTGACATGTTGGGCGCAGCTGCATGGCCCAAACGTTCTTCTGGCGCGCTGAGTAAACCGACTGCACGCCGCGCGTTTGGTCCAAGGGGGGCCATGTCTTGGCCATCGTATGTGATCATACCCGCGGCCACATTGGTTTCACCCGACAAAGCGCCAAGCAATTCGTCTTGCCCGTTGCCAGCCACGCCGCCAATGCCAAGGACTTCGCCCTTGTGCAGCTCAAATGAAATATCACGCAATGGCATACCAAAAGCAGAGGCAGGGGGGAGCGAAAGACCAGTTAATGTCAGGATGACGTCGCCCGCGATTGTTCCGCTGCGTTGTGGGGATTTTAGCGTGTCGCCCACCATCATTTCAGCCATATCCCGCGCGGTTGTCTGGGCGGGAACACAGCTGCCTACAACCTTACCCATTCGCAAGATTGTTGCGCCATCACAAAGTGTGCGAATTTCCTCTAGTTTATGTGAGATATAAAGGATCGAGGTCCCCTCGGAACGCAATTTGTTCAAGGTTTCGAATAAAACGGCGACCTCTTGTGGCGTTAACACCGATGTGGGTTCATCCATGATCAACAGTTTGGGGTCTTGGAGCAGGCATCGGATGATTTCGACCCGCTGGCGTTCGCCAGCCGACAGGTCGCCTACGGTTCGATCCGGTGACAGGGGGAGGCCGTAACTTTGCGAAACTTCGCGGATACGGGCAGCCAGCTGGTTCATCGCAGGGGCGTTTTCCATGCCCAAGGCAATGTTTTCAGCCACGGTTAACGCGTCAAAGAGCGAGAAATGTTGGAAAACCATACCAACCCCGCCGGCACGAGCGGTGCGCGGATCTTGGGGGGCAAAGGGTGCGTCATTAAAGACCATCGAGCCGTTGTCAGGTTTCACAAGGCCATAGATCATTTTGACAAGCGTCGATTTGCCAGCGCCATTTTCGCCGAGAAGGGCATGGATCTCGCCCCGTCCAATTTCGAGGCTCACATCATCGTTTGCCACGACGCCAGGATAGGCTTTTGTCAGCCCGCTGAGGGTCAATAGGGGAGTGGTCAAGCGGAAACCTCCTGCGGGTGCGTGGTGTGATGTGACTGTGTTTGATGTAACTGCGCGTTTGAGATTTTGGGGTCCGCTTGTGCAGCGAATTGGTGTGTAAGTAGCTGGTTTGCGACACCGATCGCAATCATTTGTGGGTGTTTGCCCAAGCTTGGATCACCGATTGGGCAGGTGATGCGCGAAATTTGAGCGTCTGTATGCCCCAAGGCGCGTAGCCGCTTACGAAACCGCGCCCATTTTGTGGCGGACCCGATCAACCCGCAGCTGGTAAAGCCGCGATTGAGCAAGCCATGACATAAGTCCAAGTCTAAGGTGTGTGAATATGTCAGGATTAGGTGGTGTGACTGTACGCAGGCGTACGGAATAGCGTCTGATGGTTTTTGCGCAGGGAGCGCAGTTACGGTTTGGGG
>JALZUL010000087.1 GCA_023301665.1 Ascidiaceihabitans sp. | reverse complement strand
GCTGTTGCAAAAGCAATTTTACTAAGTTTGGTCATCATATGGTTCCCTGTTTTCTAATTTTTTGTGTAATTTCGTGGATCAAATGGGGCTAAATCTATGTTCGGCTTTTTCCCATCAATAAGATCAGTGATGATCCGACCCGTTTTAGGACCACCTGTCAAGCCAACGTGTTGATGCCCAAAGGCGCTGTAGCTTTTACCGCTTAAATCAGTAGCGCCGATAAGGGGTATGCTGTTCGCGGGTGCAGGACGGTGCCCCATCCATTCGTCAATGGAGTCGTATGTTATATCGGGTAAAAGCATTGCGACTTGGCGTTTGAGTAGATCAATGGGGGCTTTGCTCGGGCTGGCCTCAAGGCCCCCAAATTCAATAACGCCTGCGGCGCGAAGCCGTCCTTCCATCGGGGTGAGAACGAATTTGCCGCTTGCAACCATCATCGGGTTTTTTGGCATAAAAGAGGGATTGATGAGTTCAATATGATATCCTCTCTCGCTCTCAAAAGGGACTTTTATACCCAGTTTGTGAGCGATCTTTTGTGACCATGGCCCTAACGTAAAGACGATCTTATCGGCACTCATATTGCCTTGATCCGTTTGAAGCCCCGTGATGGTGCCGTCGTCCATTTCGATGTCGTTTATGGTCGCGATTTCTAACGTTCCACCTTGATCTACAAAATGGTCTGCAAGCGCTTTAACATAGGCCCCAGGGTCACTTATGCGTCCATGATTTTTACAGCGGACGATCGTTTCGAAGGCTTGGCCAAATGTGGGGTCATCTTTGGCGTAACTTGTTCCAGACACAACGTCGTATTCATATCCGGCAGCTAAACGTTTGCCCCACCCATAGCTGTCAGCAACGAAATCGGCGTGGGTTTCATAGCCAAAACAATAATCCTCATTGCTTATGAAACGTTCAGCGCCTGTCCCTTTGGAAAGCGCGTGATGTTGATCGTAAGTGTCATGAAGCAAGGACGACATTGCTTTGGCGTAAAGATCAACGTGCGCGTCATTGGCGTGGCTCAAGTATTTGGCCAGAAAAGGGAGCAATTTTGGCAGATAGGACCAGCGTAAAAACAGCGGTGAATCGCGCCGCATGAGCATCCCGGGTGCGGATTTGAAAAGGCTAGGGGTTGTTACAGGAATGACAGCGCCGGCTGCGAGTACACCTGCATTGCCGTGGCTTGTGCCTGTTGCCGGCCCTTGCCTATCGACAAGTGTGACACGGTGCCCGCTGCGTTGAAGCCAAATTGCGCAAGACACACCAACGATACCCGCCCCAGCCACTAAAACATGCATTTGTTTTGCCTATAAATTTCAATCCTATGAAAATAGAATGGAGGCCTCAGCGTTTCTTGACCAGCGTTAATATGATAGGTCGGTTCTTATCATTCGGTGGGCCACAAATGCTCAACATTCCCGCCCATAAAGAAGGCTTTCAGTAAACCATGAATCCCCATGAAAATTGCAAACTCCATTATGCGGGTGCCACGTTGAACGATGCTGAATTCGTCGTATTGGCAGTTCATGGACGTTATGGCGTTGCGGCAGATATATTAAAGTTCGTGGATAAAATTGATGCTAAAAATGCGGCTTGGGTTGCGCCCCAAGCCGCCGACCAATCGTGGTTAAGCAAAACGTTTCTAGCACCCCTTTCGGACAATGAAGCACATCTGACGTCGGCATTGGACAGCTTGGCCGCGATTTTGAAGGATCTGTTTGAGCGGGGTTTTGGACCGGAAAAGATAGTACTGGTTGGATTTAGCCAGGGCGCTTGCCTGATTTTGGAATATGTCGCGCGATTTCCGAAACAATGGCGCGGGGTTGTGGCTATGTCGGGTGGGTTAATTGGGACTGCGGAAAGTGGTGACCCCCCAAGAACAACATTAAACGATCACGCCCCTAAGCGCTTCCAATATAGTGGGAGGCTTGCGGATGTGCCTATTCATCTTGGTTGCCACGAGGGGGATCCGCTAATCCCAATCGAACGTGTTCGTACAACCAAGCGCGTCCTTGATGAAATGGGCGCGAAGGTGACACTAGCCGTGGAAATCGGGAATATGCATGGTGTCTTACCAAGCGACATTCAAGCGATAAAAGATTTGTTGTAAGGTGGGGAGATAAAAGAGAGCTGTGTCTCTTTATCTTTTCCAAAAGCGTTTTTGTTTGGGTTTCTGAGCTTTTATGTGCTTTTTGAGATCTGTAAATCCGCCGATCTTCACACCATCGATAAATATTAAAGGTGTCGTCGCGACATTATGTTTGTCTTTGAAATCATCCGTTTCTTGACGCGTTTTGAGGATATGCTCTTCAATTTCAAATCCTTTATCCCGAAGTAAATCACGAGCAGCCGTTCCGTAACCGCAAGTGTAATTGGGCAGTTCCATTCGATACAAAATCGCATTTGCCATGTTTGCGGTACTTTCGTTTTGATGAGAGAGCAGATCAGCTTTTCTACATTACTTGCGCTGTCATCCATTGTTTTGGTTCGAGAAGAAACCGAATCTAAGTCGCCCTCGAAAATTTGTCCATAGCTTACAAAAGTGGCAGGCGATGTTCTCTTTTGGGCGAAAAATGCCGCGCGCGGTCGGCTGTAGGTATCGGCTAAAATAGGCCCTTAAGATGATCGCTCACCTATGATGACGATCGGTTTTTTCTATCACAGCAAGAGGATAGGGAGGCTGCGAACGTATTGTGACCGTGGGTGAAACGACGGAAAGCCGGTTTTGAGTGGGCACTAGAAAATACATCCAGAAGAAAAAAACTTGACTAAAGGGAAAATCGTGAGAGGCTGCCTACATGTAATGCTATGGGGTTAGCACTAAACAGTGGGTCCCAAAGCTTCGCCGCTTCCAATGGCGTGATCCAAAGAAAAACGCGGCGATATGACCGCAGTACAACTGGGAGAAACTGATGAATAAGTTTACGACAGCACTCTGTGCGGGTGTATTGGCAACACTGCCAATGGCGTCATTTGCTGAAGATAGCAGCGATCCGATTGTTATCCCGATACACAACTGGTCATCCCAGATTGTGATGTCTCACGCCGTTGGTCAAATATTTGAATCCATAGGCAACGCGGTTGAGTTTGTTACGACGGACAGCCAAGCCGTTTACGAGTCGGTTCGTCTGGGCGATGTGACCCTTGAGCTCGAGGTTTGGGAAGGTGCGTTTGGCGCATCATTCCGCGCGGCTTTGGAAAAGGGCGGTCTGCACGACGCGGGTGACCACAATGCGGTGACACGCGAGGATTGGTGGTATCCGATGTGGACGAAAGATGCATGCCCAGGTTTGCCATCTTGGGAAGCTTTGAATGATTGCGCGGCTCTTTTCGCAACACCCGAGACTGGCGATAAAGGCCGTTATCTGGATGGTCCTGTCGACTGGCTTAAGCACGGCCAAGAACGTGTTGAAGCTTTAGGTATGAATTTCCAAGTGATCAATGCTGGTTCTGCCGCAGCTTTGTGGGCCGAGATCGGTGCCGCTGAGGCAGATAAAAAACCAGTTGTCGTATTCAATTGGACGCCAAACTTTGCCGAAGCTGTTTGGCCGGGCGAGTTTGTTGAATTCCCAGAGTGGGTCGATGGGTGTGATAAAGATCCCGCCGTTGGTCCAAACCCTGATGCGCTTTTTGACTGCGGGAACCCAGCCAAAGGGTACCTTAAGAAAGCGGCATGGGATGGTATGGAAGACAAATGGCCGAAAGCTTACGAGGTCTTGACGCAAATTTCATTCACGAACCCTCAGATTGCGGAAATGGCCAAATTTGTCGATATCGACGAAATGGAGCCAGAGGACGCAGCTGCTGAGTGGCTTGAGCAAAATGAAGCTGTTTGGAAACCTTGGACGGAGTAAGCACTTCAGCCTAGTCTCTTAAATATTCGCCCGCCCGAGGTCGCTCGGGCGGGCGTTTCACACTAAATCAAGAGCACACAATTATGTCCAACGAGACCGTCATTTCCTGCAAGAACATTTGGAAGATTTTTGGACCCGATCCCGAAGGTTATTTATCGAAAATTCCGGCAGGGCATAGTTTTGATGCGATCAGGGAAGACGGGTATATTGCAGGTGTAAAAGACGTATCAATTGAAGTGACACGTGGTGAAATGCTGGTTGTCATGGGCCTGTCGGGGTCAGGCAAGTCAACGCTTGTGCGCTGTTTTTCCCGTCTTCATGAGATTACCGGCGGTGTGATTGAAGTCGAAGGCCAAGACATCATGAAGCTGTCTGAGAAAGAGCTGATAGAATTGCGCCGCAATAAGATGGGCATGGTTTTTCAGAGCTTTGGTTTATTGCCCCACCGTACAGTTCTAGACAATGTAGCGTTTCCTTTGGAGATGCGTGGGCAAGACAAGCATGAGCGTCGCGCTCGGGCTTTAGAGGTTGTGAAGTTGGTCGGCCTTGAAGGACGCGAGGATTATTTCCCGCGCGAATTGTCTGGTGGTCAACAACAGCGCGTCGGTATCGCGCGATCGCTTGCGATTGAGCCTGACATCTGGTTTCTTGATGAACCGTTTTCTGCGTTGGACCCGTTGATCCGGCGCGAAATGCAGGATGAATTTTTGCGCCTCCAACAGATGCTGCATAAGACGATTGTGTTTATCACCCATGATTTTGACGAGGCATTGCGCCTGGCTGATCGGATCGCGATTATGAAAGATGGCGAAATCGAACAGTGCGATACGCCCGATCAGATCGTGTTGAATCCTGCAACAGAGTATGTACGCAAGTTTACCGAGGATATCGACAAAGCGCGTGTTGTGCGTGCCAGTGTATTAGCGAAACCGGATGCCAAAGGGGAAGGGGAGCCGGTTGATGCCAAAGCAACCATCAAGAGTCTCGCCCGTCTTTGGGTGCAAGACACCCGAGAGATCATTCCTGTGGCCTCAGATGGCAAAGTGATTGGCGCCATGAGCCGGATGGATGCATTGAATGTTTTGCTGGCGGGTGACGAATGACCCAAATCCGTTCAGCGCAAATACTTGTGGCGCTCGCCGTGGTGCTGACGCTCATGCAGTATATGGGCGTGCTTCCTGCCGCAGTGTTTCGTGTCCCTGAAGCTTTGGTCCCGCCGTTCGCCATTTGGCTGGATGCAATTTTCAACTTTGTCAAAGATGATCTGGGTTTGTTGGCTCTCACGCGATGGATAACAGGCGGGCTACAGTGGCTTTTGGATGTCACTGGAAACCTGTTTTATGGCAAGCGCCGTTGGCCCAATTTGGGACCAATTCCGTGGACGGCCGTTGCGGCAGTTGCGGGGGTGATTGGGTATCATTTAGGCGGTTGGCGCATGGCACTGCTTGGTACAGGGACTTTTGTTTGGACCGCGCTTATCGGACAGTGGAAAATTGCGATGGAGACCATGTCTGTGCTCGCAATTGCAGCGCCGCTTGCCTTTGTCATTGGGCTCACTTTAGGCATATTGGCCTGGCAGAAACCGTGGCTGGATCGGACCCTAAAACCGGTTTTATCTGTTTTGCAAACCTTGCCATTTTTCACCTACCTTTTGCCGGCGGTAATCTTTTTTAAGGTCGGGCCAACGGCTGGTGCTGTGGCAACGACTGTTTATGCGATACCACCGATGATCTTAATGACGACGTTGGGTTTGCAGAAAGTCTCCCCCGAGGTGGTCGAGGCCGGGAACATGAGCGGTTGTACGAAATGGCAATTGCTGCGGCACGTTTATATCCCTTCGGCGCGCACAGAGATTTTGGTGGGTGTGAATCAAGTCATCATGCTTTGCCTCGCAATGGTTGTTTTGACGGCTTTCATCGGAATGCCTGGCCTTGGTGCGAAGCTGCTCGCAATGATGGGGAGTTTCAAACTTGGGCGGTCGCTTGAAATTGGGATTACCATTGTTCTTTTGGCGGTAACACTTGATCGGATGTCCAAGGCTTGGGTGGTCAAACAACCAACGCATTTCGAAAAGGGCACACCATGGTGGAAAAAGAACATCACTTTGGTTCTGGTGATCACTGTATTTGCGGTGAGTATATTTGTTTCGCATTTCATCCCTGAGGCTCGGGAACTCGGGCGCAAGCAGAACTTTAGCCAAGGTAAAGAGCTTGATAATTTGATTAAGGGGTTCCTCAATATTGAGGTCGTAAAGGCAACAACGTATTTCTTGCGAGCGTTTTTGAACGTACAAGTCTTGATCCCGTTTAGAAATTTTCTGCTCTCGATTCCGACACCTGCGTTGATCTTGTTTGTTACGGCATTTGCGCTTTGGTTGGGCGGACGTAAGCAAGCCATTCTCGCAGCAGTTTTCTTTTCGCTGGTCGCTTTGTCTGGGTGGTGGGACCGCTCAGTTATTACGCTTTATTCTGTATTGTCCGCGGTGATGCTTGCGGCAACAATAGGTCTGCCGATCGCTATTACGGCAGCGCGTAGCGAGAAGTGGTCGAAACGTGTGTTATTGATATGTGACACCGCGCAAACCTTCCCAAGCTTTGTGTATCTTATCCCAGCTATCATGCTGTTTGGGATCACGGATATTGCCGTCATTTTCTCCATCTTGATTTTTGCGATGGTTCCCTTGGTTCGCTATACTATTGAGGGGCTGCGGGCGGTGCCTCCTGAGATGACAGAGGTTGCCGATATGTCTGGCGCTACCCGGCTGCAAAAGTTGTTAAAAGTGCAATTGCCTCTAGCATTGCCAGTCATGGCAATCGGCTTCAATCAAGCGATTATGTTTGCATTCTTTATGGTGATCATTGCGGCCTTTATCGGTACGCAAGATTTGGGCCAGGAATTGCAAAGAACCTTGGCGGGTACCGATTTAGGCAAGAACTTTGTACTTGGTATCTGCGTGTCGTTGATGGCTTTGACCTTTGATATTACGCTTCTTAAGTGGGCTGAGGACAGAAAAAAGATACTGGGCTTAGGGTAGGTGCATAAGGTTGTAGGTGATCTTGTGATGAGGTGCCTACACATCGGCCATTTCCAGCATGGGCCCATCTGTGGGTGATATGCCTTGAAACAGCGAATTGATAGCGCATCAACTGTGCACCAGATTGGGCATCTAGCGTGGTGATTTTTATTTGACGACCGCCGTCTTAAAGCAGCCGCTTTGATTGCGAAGCAATTGCGGTTTTTTGCGGTGACTTTATCGATCAGCCCAACAATCAGCTCATAAAGTTAGAGTCTCACGCAAATTTTGAGGGCTCGAATTGAATCAGATTTAACCTGAGCGCGTATCGATATCGTACTAAGACGCCAAATACCCGATGAGCCTAATTTGCCCCAGTTGAAATTTAGGACGCAGTTTCAGAACCTTTGCTGCAATCTCTCGAAGCGTTTGGGTGGCTGGGTACACTTGAATAGACTTGGTATTCTTCAGTCCGACTTCCGCCAGATGCACATGGTCAACGGCCAAATGGCCGCATCGAGTAAGGTTTATTCCATAGCTTATCTCTACCAAAAGTGAAAATTTACCTATATTCGAAGATCTATGAACTCGAACGCCGTTTTTTTCTTGAGCCCACACAGCACAGTGCAAATCTCATCGGAGGCGGGCATAAATGCGTTGATTGAGGGACTGAAGCGCTATGCATCTATTTCATTGCGATCCCACAATGGTCAGGTGACATTGATAGACGGCGACAAACAATGGTTGATGGTCGAAACATCAGGCACAAGTGGGGCACCCAAAACAATCCGCAGGAGTCCTCAAAGCTGGATCTCAAGCTTTGACGTCACGCACCGTCTCTATGATGTTTCGTCGATGGACACCTACGCGACGCTTGGGTCTTTAGCGCACTCTCTCACTCTTTATGCAACGCTCGAAGCCCTGCACCTTGGTGCGGATTTATGCGCTCTGTCTGCTTCTGGGCCAAGACGACAAGCCGAGCAGATCAAGGAAAATAATGTCACCGTTCTATATGCTACGCCCAGTCAGCTTAGGTTACTCGTAAAGGGAGCTTCTGGGCCATTCGGTGATATGAGGTACATCTTTTCTGGCGGCGGAAAGCTGGACCAAGGTCTCAGAAATGCGCTGAAATCCCTGTGCCCAAATGCGCATGTGATTGAGTTTTTCGGTGCAAGCGAAACAAGTTTTGTGACCATTGCAGACCCGAAAACACCGAACGGTTCAGTGGGGCGCGCCTATCCAGATGTAACGCTGCGGATTGGCAAAGCCGCTTCATCAGGCGTGGACGACATTTGGATAAAAAGCCCCTATCTGTTTGACGGTTACCAAACCGGCACTTCACAAGATACGGTTTGGGATGGCGACTATCTGAATATCGGCGATGTCGGTTACCTCGATGAAAATGGCTATCTCTTTCTGAAGGGACGCAAAAGTCGTATGGTCACCATCGCTGATAAAAATGTGTTTCCAGAAGAAATTGAACAGGTGATCAGTCAAATGAAGGGTATTGAAACCTGTGCAATCTTAGCCCAGCCCGATACGTTGCGCGGTCATAAATTGACATGTTTCGTTGAGGCGAATGACACGATGACAGTTGAAATGCTTCGCGATCATTGTCGTTCAGCTTTGAATTCTCACGCCGTGCCGCGGGAAATTTTCATCATAGCGAAAATGCCGTATCTCGCCGCAGGGAAGCCAGACTTGCACAAGCTTCAGGCCATGTTGCATGACTAAATCATACATAATAGCTGCGCGCCGCAGTCCCGTCACACCCCGCGGTGGGGCGCTTGCGGATCTTGAAATCGAAGACCTCGCACAACCCGTTCTAGAGGCTTTATTGCAAGATGCGCAGCTGGACGCGCGCCAGATTGACGAACTGATCGTTGCAAATTCACTTGGCGCGGGCGGCAATCCGGCGCGGGTCATCGCGCTTGGGGCAGGCCTGCCTGAGGCATTGGCTGGTCTGTCCATTGATCGGCAATGTGTTGGTGGGCTTGATGCTTTAATCTTGGCGGATGCCATGATCCGCTCGGGGCACCATGAGATCGTGATTGCAGGGGGTGTTGAAAGTTACTCTCGTCAACCAATTCGCATGCGCACCTTTGCCGATGGGCGCGATCCGGTTGTGTATCATCAGGCACGTTTTACACCTTGGGCAGAGCGTGATCCAGACATGGCAGAGGCCGCTCATCAGTTGGCGCAAAAATTGAATATAAGTAAGCTCGAACAAGATGCTTGGGCGGTAGCGAGCCACGCAAAAGCCAAAGCAACAACGGCTCGCGGCATCGTAGAAGTTGCAGGTGTCACGCAAGACAGTTTTACACGCACACTTTCACAAAGACACTGCGCGCGCGCGCCAAATGTTCACGGCGACATCACGGCCGCCAACATGGCTGTCGCTGCGGATGGAGCGGCGTTTGTTGTTATGGTGTCTGAGGCGTTTGTGCGCTCGAACAATCTCGACGCTGTCGAATTTACAGCGGGAACAACAACAGGCGGCGATCCGACGTTGCCAGGGTTGGCCCCAGTTGCAGCGATCAAAACGGTGCTCGAAGCCGCAGATATTGAACCTAATCAACTGACCACTGCCGAGATCATGGAAGCTTTCGCGGTTCAAGCGATTGCCTGTCAACAGCAGGCAGAAATTCCAATCCACACCGTCAACCAAAAAGGCGGCGCATTGGCGCGGGGGCATCCTATTGGGGCATCTGGTGCAATCCTTGCTGTGCAGCTCTTTCATGAGCTGCAAGAGAACAGCGGTATTGGTGTCGCCGCAATTGCGGCTGCCGGTGGCCTTGGAACAGCTGTTGTTCTTCGAAACGATTAGATCTTTTCCAGCCTGTCGCCAAGCTGCACCCGACCATCGCGCACAATTTTGCATAAGATGCCACGCAGCCGGTACGGTTTGTTCTCGGCTAAGTTGATCCATCGTAAGCTTGCACCGCCATAGCGCTGCTGCCACTTTATACAGGCGGTGTTGAACACGTCGCTGACCTCCACAATCGCAGAGCCCGCCCGCAATTGCTGACCAACGGGCATATTCTCGACGCTAAGGTTCATATCAACAACAATAGGGTCACCTGGATGCGGTGTCTCAAGTCGGTTTCGCCAGCATAAATCCACGACCCGCTGCGAAAAAATTGAGACCTGAATACGCGGATCGGGACGCCCGTCGGGCAATTTTAGCCATGCGTCATGCGCCCATCGTTCGCCGATAATGCCGTGTTCAACTGAAAGATCGAGCTGCTCTGGAAAAGACCGCTCAGCATATCCCGTACGAAAACACAGCTGCTCAATCACAGCACCATCACGCGGCGCGGCATTGATGTGCTCAAGCGCGGCTTCACATTCTGCCAGTGTTACGTGATCACGCATCAAACCCTCGGAAGGTTGTGAAAGCATCCAAGGGGTCACGTTCGGTTTTGAATCGGTTTACTGGTGCTTGAGTGTCGGCCACACCTAAGGCGATCCCGCACACCACCATCTCATCGTTTGGCAGAGCCAAATGATCATGTACAGCGGGACCATAATTCGCAATGGCTCCGATCCCAGTTGCGCCTAAGCCTTCTGCCTCTGCTGCCAACAAAAAGGTCATGATCGTCATGCCAAGGTCCATAAAACACCCTTTGCCCATGTCGCGATCAATGGTCACAACAACGCCGACGGGTGCATCAAAGAAGGCGTAATTTTTCGCAAACTGCTCTCGTCGTCCTTCCGGGTCACGCCGTGAAATTCCCAATGCTTCGTAGAGCGCAAAGCCCGCTTTGCGCTGGCGAGACTTGAGAGCATCAGACATTTTTTCGGGGAAGTATGAATACTCTAGATCAATCGGAGCATTCTGTTTGGCAGCCTGCGTCAAGCAGTCTTTGAGGCTCTCGAGTGAAGTTCCAGTGAGTACATGGAACTTGCCCGGTTGCAGGTTCGCACCGCTCGGAGAGCGGCGGGCCGTTGCGCAAATTTTCTCGAGGGTGTGGCGCTCAATTCGGTCTTTCTTAAAAGCTCGAATTGAGCGCCGCCGCGCGACGAGATCGTCAAAATCAAATTTCATTGGATCTTGAGAGAATGCTAGCTGGGCGTGCCTTGAAAAGTGCACCAGTGATAACACCGGCAAGGATCGTTTTTATCAAATCACCGGCCATAAAAGGCACCATAGCTGTCAAGAAAGCCTCGAACAAGCCAGCGGGTTTCATCACCATGTAGTAAGGGACCGCGACGAGGTAAAGCGCGCCGATACCACCGATGATGGAGGCGACTGTTGCGATGAGGGCAAGGTTTTCTCCGCGCCATTTCTCAACGATCAAGCCGGTCACGAATGCTGCCACTGGAAAGCCAAACAAGAATCCAGCCCAAGGCGTTGTAAATACGCCTAGACCACCGCGGCCCCCTGCGAGAAGTGGCAGGCCAACTGCAACAAGTACAAGGAAAAGAAGAACGGCAAGAGCGCCGCGTTTTGCGCCAAGCACTGTGCCGCATAGCATGATGCCCATGCTCTGGGCCGTGATCGGAATACCGCTCAATAAAGTGATCTTAGGGATCAGGCCCAAGGCTGCAATCAAAGCTGCAAACAGGGCAATTAGAGCTACGTTTTTTTCCATTTTCAAGTGTCCTTTTGTGGGTCAAGTCCGCCGCGCGCTCTCAGGGCTTCTGCGACATAATCGGCGTCATCGAGCGCCAAAATGGTGAAGGGTAAGATGATCCGCCAGCTTGTCCGGCGCTTAGAACGAGCGCGCCACGATTGCGATAAAAGCGCGCCTTTCTCGACAAGAACTGGGGTGAGGCGAATAACCAAAGCAATAGACAGCTCTAGCACTTTTGAGCGCAAGCCAAAGACAGTGAGCGGCTTAGCAATAAAACGTACGACCTTGATCATATCTGTCAGTCTGGTGGTGAGGGTGACAAGGTTTGCTAAAGAAATCGCAGATAACAATCGCAGGACAATTACGGCACCCTCAACGATCTCACCAACTGCTGTGTGATAAATCCCAATGATCAAAATAAAGAGCCAAAAGCCGCGTAAGCCCCGCAGCCCTGCCGTGAAAAACACACGGCCCGGCAATGCATAAAGCGCTAGTACAAATCCTAAAACGACCAGCTGTGCGAGCAAATCTTTGATGAAAAAGAGACACACCGTGCTGATGCAAAGCCCTGCGAGCTTCAATCCTGCGGGCCAGTCATGCGCCCTTGTTCTAATCGGAGAGGTCAGAGATATCATCTTGCTCTCCTAGCTGAATCATATGTTGGGTATATCTCTGGAGGACAGGGCCACAAAGCCCACTGTCTTTCACAGTTCCTTGATCCAGCCAGATTAGGTGATCGTAATCATGTAGATCCGCAGGGTCGTGCGTGATGTGCATCAAGCTGCCGCTATAATGTGTGAGATACCGCTTCAATTGTGCCTTGGTGGGAATATCGAGGCCTGCAAAGGGCTCGTCCAGGATCAAAAGTTTTGGGGCCATCGCAACCACAGACATCAAACACACAAGGTGTTTTTGCCCCTGCGACAGCGTACTGATATTCGCATCTCGCCAATGCGGTTTATTAAAGCTTTGCAGCGTCTCTAGAGCTAATGCTTCTGCATTCGGTTTGCCGATCTGAGACAGACCAAAAGTCACTTCCTCGAGAACCGTGGGAAAGATGATTTGGTGTTCTGGATTCTGAAATAAGATACCAACCTCTGCCAAAGCCGCTTTGCGATCTTTGGACAGGTTATGCCCATTCACGCGTATATTTCCTGATTTAGGTGCAATTAACCCCGCCAAAATACGCGCAAGCGTGGATTTTCCCGAGCCATTTCGACCCACAATCCCAACCCGCTTACTATCGGTTTGGAAGGTGACATCGTGCAATATCTGACGCCCATCAAGCATCAATGAAACTTCAGACAGAACTACTTTGCTGCCGATGCTTTTAGTTTGAGCCATATGTGTAGCCATCTGTGTATTAGTGTCGTTTCATTAGAGACGATTACCTGCGATTACACAGGTTAAAGTTCCTCGCTAAATTGACGTTCCTTTTACAAGCTGCAGCATAGCGTTTTACATTTATTTATAGCGGGTACCAGTGCCAACTGCTTGAAAAGCGTAGCGATAGAAACATCCAGTACCAATCCTTTCTCGAGGCATTGCTGCGCAATACCCTGTCAGGCAACAGATAGCTTCAACATTAAGGTCTGCACTGAGCACGTGTTGACTGTCATTGTTCGATAATTTTGACTTTGGTTTTTGCGATACATTGTTCACGTAATGCCGCCATCGAAACGAGAGATGGGTCAGTTTTGTAGGCTTTGAACGCGGCTTCATTGGGAAATTCGAGATAGTAAACTTCATGTGGTTGCCAACGTCCGCTCTGGGGAACCTGCACTGCGGAGCCGCTGATTTGTCGAAGGTCGGTTTGGGGCCGTTAATCTTAAACTTGTTGCTATAGCGACAGCAGGGCGTCGCAGTTTGCACTGCGGCATGTAGAGCGAAATAGAGAGTGCGATAACCGCAACCTATGCCAATCGGTTCAAGTGCAACCGACCGCTCTGAACATGCAATCCGTGAACGATCGCAATACAATCGATGCTATTTCGGCATCGAAAGCGTTATTTTGGAAGGACATTCGATGGCCAAAGGTAAAAACAGCCAGAAAGAGACCAAAAAAACCAAAAAAGAGAAACCAAAGGTCTCTGCTACGGCGGGTGCTCAGAGCGGAAAACCTGCATTATCAATAGTAGGTAAGAAGTGACGTAAGGCGTAAAGCCGTACCGGATAGCACGGTCAAGGTTAGTTTGGGCCGCATGCAACAGCGGCCCAATTCATCTCGATTTCGTTGTTTCCAGATTTTGCCAGCGCATCTTCAAGTTCGACACCCAAGTCTCGGACATGGCTGTTCACCCATTCCCCCTTTCGAAAATCACTGTTTGTAAAACCGGAC